>JBJELA010000278.1:0-8276 GCA_051878915.1 Candidatus Weimeria sp. | reverse complement strand
GCAGCAGGGTGGCAAGTACTACCAGCTCTATACAGGAAAAATAGTAAATGCCTGACCTTAAAGGCTGAGAAGAGCACTCAGGAAAGATAGGCCAGCAACAGAAGGCACCAGAACCGCAGCAGGCTCTGGTGTTTTTTTATCGCATGGGCTTTAAAATACAGCACATACAAGGGAAAAATAAAACTATTTTTTAAAGAAGAATGTAGAAACAGTGATTATTATTTGATAAACAGGTAAACTATTTATAAATCCTGCCGAAATATAAAATAGATATAGGCTTAGTGCGCCCAAAATCAGATCGGGGGATCTGAAAAAACGTTCAGTATATAGACACCACAGATACTGAGTGGAGGTAATACATGGAGACAAAAGGATTTTTTAAGAGAATTGCAGCAGTAACAATGGCTGCCCTGACGATAGTGACATCATCATCAGTAGACGTGAATCTGCTGAGTGCAAAAGCGGCTGTCAATACATCTCAGGTGACGGAAAGCCCAACTGAATTGGAGACAGACGAATCAACCAGCGGCACCCTCAAAAAGAAAGACACCAGAGTCAATGCTGCAGCAAAACTTTCCTTTAGTACAAACGAGGATCTGAAGCGCGCGGTAGAGGATGCAGGCTTTACAATCGATGTGAAGACAGGAAAAGTAACTGCAGCCGCAATCAAGTACAACAAGACTCTTCTTGAGATGGGCACAGACTTTACCGCCACAGCAAAAAGAACCAGCGTAAAAAAAGTAGACGGTAAGTATAACTATGTCTACACCGTAACCGTAACCGGAAAAGGCAAATACACTGGCACAGCCAAAAAGACCGGCGTAACCATGAAATCTACTATAAAGCCGACGACATCGACAAAGAAGACGGTGAAGAAGGTATCATTTACTAATACAGGTGATTCTACTAAAGTATTCCAGGCTGTATCCACTGATGGATCGACTCTGACATACGATACAGGAGAAGGATGGGTCTTTACTTTTTCTGATGAATATGTACTTTATGATCCGAACTCTACAGGAACTTCTCAGTCAAAGCAGATTGCACATTTTGGCGATGGAACAAGTCAGGTTACAGGAGGCGTGACTGTTTCCTATAAGGACAATAATACTACGACGCTGCTGAGCCGCGATACGGATTACAACCTAAGCTGGGGATCTAATACTGGGACAGGTGAAACGTCAGGAAGCTTTACTGTTACTTCTATAGGAAATAAATCTAATTTCTGGAGTAAAAATTCATCTCTAGCCGATAATGCGTACGCTGGCGGGATCACTGTAAGATTCAGAATTGTAAAGTCTATTCTCGCAGTGTCAAACGGCATAAAGCTGAACCTGAACAATGTAGATCACGCTGTAGTATATGACTCAAGTACAGGAACTGGCAATGCAGAAACACCGTTCGAGTATACTGGCAGCGAAGTAAAACCTGATCTGTATTATAAGACAGGCACAGATAATTCCGGTAATCCAAAGTATGAGAAGCTTGGAGATGAAAACCAGCAGATAACTTATTCTGATAATACGACAACAGTAGGTAATGCTACATTAACAGCTAAAATACCAAACGATGGAGGTACAACTGAAACAGTTGTCGTTAATTATACCATTTCAAAAAGAGATATAGGCAGCGACTATCAAAGCGATGAAAGTTCAACAACGGGAGTCACAGTAAGCGTAAAGGATGCAGATAAACTCGTATATACAGGTAAAAGTGTTGAACCTGATGTTACTGTAACAGACAAAGATAATAATAAAACGCTAGCGAAAGATACCGATTATACACTCTCGTATTCTGGTAATACGAATGCGAATGTGAGCAGTGATGGAACAGCAATTTCCGGCAGTGCAACTCCGACGATTACTATAAAAGGAGTAGGCAACTACACAGGTACTATCACCAAAACTTTTAACATTAAGCCAAAAACTGTAACTGACAATGATTCTGAAATGAGCATAACGGTTCCTGATGCTACCTTTACAGGCTCTGAGGTATCGCCAACTCCGCAGATTACCTACAGTCCATCAAATGTTCTTGGAACAGATGGCAAGCAGCTTACGAATACTTTGGTGAGCGGGACGGATTTTGATACTACATATACGAATAATACAGCCAAGGCAAAAAGCACAGATACTAATGCTCCTACTGCGACAATCACTTTCAAAGGAAATTACAGCGGAACAGTTACGGAAAATTTCTCTATTACTGAAGGAGATATCACTTCGGATGGAACTCAGATAATCATTAATGGGAAAACTGCGGCTACCCTAAGTAATGGCTCTGGGAAAAATCCAATTGATGCAGCAAGTGACAGCTACGCTTTGGATTATAGCCCTGATCCGAATGAGTACCCGTTTATTCAGATAAAAAACGCAAATGGGGAGATGCTGACTCTAGGACAGGAAACAACCAGTGCTACTGGTGGTTCAAGTACAACTGCAACAGGCGATTATTTCATCAGCGAACCAGAATGGGCCGGAGCTTCGGATAAAAAACAAACATGGCCGGCTGTTGGAACCTGGAAGGTTACGCTTAAGGGAGTTAATAACTATTCAGGTGAACTGACAGTTAAAGTAAAAATTAAACAGCTCGATCTGGGAAGTGATAAGCTCACAGTAGAAGATGGTTATGGGTTTGATTCAGACGGAAAATCAAAAGTTACACTTTCATATACTAATACGATATACGCTGGAACAGAAAATGAAAGAACATACAGCAAGACAAATATAGAGGCCAATGGCAATTTCACTATAGATCCAGCAGATAATTCCAAAGTTGCTGCTAGTAAAAATGTTACGCTTACACTTACAGGAAAAGGAAATTATACCGGAACCAGGACTGTAACTACAGGTAATGGAAAGAACCTGGCTGATGCTGTAGAGTCAAACGATGATAGTATTAGCAGTGACATAAGGATCAGAAGCTTTGATCCGTTTACAGGACAGGAGCTTACTGGTTCGAGCATTGCTATGCCATACTATGGTGATTCTATATCACCGCATTTTTCGGTTGAAATAAAAGAAAATGACACCTGGACTGCGATCCCATCAAATCAGTTTGACCTTGGCACACCGACAAAGGTTGACAACAGCGATCCTACGAACTATTTGTATACTGCTAAAGTAGAGCTTAAGGCAAACTCAAATAATACAAAGGTATATGGGACAAAGGAAATCACCTTTAATGTAGCCAGACATAGTCTTGCCAAAAGTAACAGCGATGGCAGCTGGTCAAATGACTTATCAGAGGATATCTCATTTGACGCTTCAGGAGTCAGCAGTTCTACGGACCTTTCATCGATAGGTTCTGGATTAAAACTGTCTTTAAATCCTGAGTATGCGGGAAAATTCATTGCAATAATAAAAAATACAACGACTAATTCAGATGGATCTACAACAACATCAGATGGGAGTATATCAACTGGTGCATCTACAGGTACAACTGTAAAGGCTATAGATAATCCGAATTCGAAGGCGGCTGATAATCTAAGGAATGATAGTAATACTCTTGCTTACTGGACAGCACCTTCTATTACAGGTGATGGAACACTTACGTATGGCACAGATTATACTGTTGCATTCCCGAAAAATAATAACGGAGTACCAATAAATAATGGTAAGGTAGTTGTCACAGGTTTAGGCAATTACAAAGAAAAGGCAATTATAACCCTGGGAGAGGAAAATATCGGAAATGATGATTTCTATATATTATACAATGGAACCAGCTATTCAGATAACCCTGCTGCATTGCCTGATATAGATTATGATGCCACCAGCCATGTACCAACTATCAGTCTCTATAAAAAAGCGCTTTCAGGTCAGCAGAGCCCGACGAAATTAACAGAGGGAGCAGACTACAGGGTAGCATATATTAACCCTGACGGAGACAGAATAGATAAAAAAGGCTGGATCCTGAATGATGATGGTGAGTATGTAGCAGAGAACAGTACTATCACTGGCGCAAGTGTAGACAGTGATGGATATCTAAAAAACAGCGAAGGCAAATATGTGGGTTCTGACGGAAAAGTAGCTGCCACGGGAACAGTGAAAGCAAAGAAGAGCACTCATGACTTTTCTCAGGCCGGGGATTATAAGATTATCCTGACAGGAATAACTACATCCACAACAATAAGTGATTCGTCAGCTTCTACTACTACTAAGGGAAACTACTTCGGTACAAGAACAGTTACATATAAGGTTGTAGCAAGTACTTCAGCATTGAAAGCTACGTTCTCTAAAACCAGAGTATTCTATTCTGTAGATAGTGATGGAAATGCTGATACAGTAAAACCGGATTTTGCGTATGCTTCAGGAGCGGCCTCTACAAGTGCCATAAAACTGACTGTAAAAGCAGACGGAACCACACTTACGCAAGGGAAAGACTATAAGGTAAACTGGTCAGATGACCTGAATGAACCAGGCACAAAGACTTTTACAATAACAGGTATTAATAAGTATAAAGGACAGAGCACCACGGCAAGCTACCAGGTTGTAGTCTCTATGAGTGAACTCAGTAACAGTAAAGGTTTGCTTACATCAGATCCGGATATGTCGGGGACAAAACAGAGCCAGGATATGTTCTATGATGGTGGAAGCGTACTGAAGACAAAGGCAGGTGATCAGTTCTCACCTGACAATGTCACGATTAAGACTGAGACAGGCTATGAGCTGGTAAATGGTGAAGACTACAGCATTGATATCGATGGATACGGCGATTCGCTGGAAAGACTCTATTCAGATGGAACACATTCTGTAACATTTAAAGGAAATGGGGCTTTCACTAGTTCATTTACACTAACTATTAATGTAATAATTACAAGAGCAGGACTTATCTGGTCGGGTGACAGTACCACTCAGGGAAATGATTCAACAAATCTTATTCTTCCGTGGAGACCAGAAGGCTATACGCTTGGACAAGGCGCCATGGCTATGTATAAGAAGGTTAATGGTGTAAGGACGACTGTAAATCTTACAGGAAGTGATACGATTAAGGTAGGAGATACCAAGAAGAATTTAAGCGAATGTTCCTTTAGCGATGTAGGTACATATACAGTCGTTATTGAAGGGCCGTTAGGATCTTCTGATTCATCAACGCTTACTTTTTCAATACTGTATGATCTCTCAACAGCTACGATAGATCTGGGAATAGATAGTACTCCATATACTGGAAGTGACTATTTCGCTACAACGGGTGGAACTGACGGCTTAAGTAAAATCAAAGTATATCCGGCTGGAAGCCAGAAGGAAATGGAATATTCAACCGATTATGGTATCGATCGTAAGTATAATGATAGTTCAGCATCGGGAGATTTTTCAAAGGCAGGAACAATAATAGTTTCACTGTCTGAGGTATCGGGTAGAAGTAAATTCTTCTCAGATACAAAGCCGACAGCTACATATACTATAACGCAGCTTCAGGAGAATGAGAACTATCAGTTAGATGCGAGTGAAACTAACCCTCTCATCACATATTCATACAATGGAGAAAGGCAGTCTCCAGAGGGATCGGAAAGTACTGTTTTTGCAGGAAAGGTTAAATACCAGGATGGAAGTACTACAAGAACGCTTACCTTCGGTACAGACTATACAGTGTCTTATCAGTCTGACAGTACTAATGCAGGCTGGAAGTATATTACTATCACTGGAATAGGAAATTATGCCGGATCCAAGACATTTGAAAATGCCTATCAGATCAAGCCATATGATCTGTCTGCAAATAAAACAAATATAAAGATTCCGGATCAATACTATACAGGCAAAGCCATCACTCCGCAAAAGATTTCGGTAACTGGTGTAACTGGTGATCTGGTATTTGGAGTGGATTATACAATAGAGAATCCGAAGAATAATACAGAAACCGGAACTGAAACCGCAAGTGTAGATATAAAGGGATCAGACAAAAACTTTACTGGAACAGCGGATGGAATAAAATTCACGATAAAGAAACTGAATCTCACAACACTAAGAGACTCAGAGGGACTGCTGAAACATACTGATGCCACCTACAATAAAGGCGCATCAGTAGGAGTAGACGATCATATTCAGATCTTTATTCCAGATGGAACAAGCAGGATTCAGCTGACCAGGGGAAAGGATTATACGCTGTTATTTACAAACGGTAATTCGACTAGTGCGACAGATCCGACCAATGCTGGAAATTATACAGTAACCATTCAGGCGGTGACAGACAGCAAGTTTGTAGAAGGATCAACTACAGTAAGTTTTAAGATCAATCCACTGAATATTGAGGATGTAGCTGATCAGTTTCAGGTAGCAAATGCCGCATGGACAGGAGCTGAGGTTAAGCCTAAGGTTACTTTTAATGGTAAGGACCTCGATTCTACCTATACAGTAACGTACGAAAATAATACTGATGCATGCGCTAAGACAAGAGCTGAGATGCTTCAGTATGATCCTGACTTTGATGAGAATAAGATCCCTGTTGCCATTATTACAGGCAGTGGAAACTATGTAGGTACTATCAGGAAGACCTTCCAGATTGGACAGCCGTTTAGTGAAGCTACGGTTACACCAACCAATAATACAAGGCTTACCTATAACGGATCGTCTCAGAAGAAGGAGTACACAGTTACTTACACTGATGGCACAGGAGCCCGCCAGACACTTGCGACAGCCAGATATACAGTGACTTATCCGGAAAACACAACTGACGCTGGTGATAAGACAGTGCTGTTTACCGCAAATGGCGGCCCGCTTTACGGTACAAAGACTGTTACATACACTATTTATCCGGTGTCAGGAAGTACCTGGACTGTTGAGTTTACGAAGCTTACTATGGATTCAACAGGCCAGTATACCGTACAGTATCAGGGCGCCGCTATTACACCTGAGGTAAAGGCATATGAGATAAAGGCCGGCGGAAGCAGGACTGAGATTCCGCTAAAATCTGGTGAGATAACATATAAAAATAATACCGCTGCCGGAACTGCGAGCGTTTCCGTAAGCCCGAACAACTACGAAGGCACGAAGACCCTCTACTTCAAGATCCTCGGTGTCGATCTCTCTGGTGACGATGTCTACGCCTCGTTTACCGATGGCATCACGAGGAGACAGTACACGGGAAGCGCTCTGACACCGGCTGTAACAGTTACTTTTGCTGGAAGCCAGGGAACTGTTACACTGAGGCAGGATGTGGATTTTTCGCTGACCTATGAGAACAACACCAATGCCGGAGCAGCAGATGTAAAAATAACCGGAATCGGAAATTACAGCGGAAGCAAGACGCTGGATTTCGATATTTATGCTAACCTGAACGACAAGACATCAGTATTTACGATACCGAAGCAGATGTACACCGGGGAGGCTATCACTGAGCTGACGGGAGCCACGATAAAGGCCGGCGGCAATGACCTGAAGCTTGGAACTGACTACACGCTGAGCATCACTTCGACAGATTCGTTCAGGACAAAGGGAACGGCTATTTTTACAGCACAGAGCAAGTACTACGAGGGTACGAGGACAGTACAGTTTGAGATCGGAAACGACGCTTCGATGTACACGGTTCTCGGAGTTGCCGCGACCTACGTATATGACAGGCAGGCGCACAAGCCGGTACCGGTAGTTACTGATAAGCAGGGAACTGTCTACACTGTGGATAATGTGTCCTATGCAAGCACCTCTGACGGTGACACATGTATCAACGCAGGAAACGTGAAGATGCAGATCACTATCACGAGCCATGGCCAGAGTGTAACGATACCTTATAATTACACTATTGAGCCAAGGAATATCAACACTGCTTCGATTACACCGATCGCTGATGTCGATTACAACGGAAATGCTCATACACCGACTATCCGTATTACCGACGGAACGAACCTGCTGACCGGTTCGCCGACATCTTCGGATGGAACAGCTGATTATGTTTACACATATTATAATAACGTACAGCCGGGAACAGCGACAGTTTCAATCCAGGGTATTAATAACTATACCGGCGTGGCAAACATTTACTTTGCTATCAATGTAAAAGCTGCACCGCAGATGATAGTCACAGCAATGCCTAGCGGACGTCTGAAGGTAACCTGGAACAAGGTCAGCGGTGTAAGCGGATACCGCCTCTTCTACTCGTCAGCAGACGGAACTCAGAAGCAGACAACGCTTTCGAGCAGCACGAAGTCGACTTATATAACCGGTCTTACCCGCGGCGTAGTCTATACTGTAGGACTGCAGAGCTATATCACAGCGAACGGTGTGAATGGCTACAGTACAGCATCTGTTCAGCAGATAGCGACCTCGACATCAAAGCCGGTAATC
>JBJELA010000277.1:0-1759 GCA_051878915.1 Candidatus Weimeria sp. | reverse complement strand
AGCATTTGGCTCTTTTTCTTTTCTCAATTTACACCATTATACACCCTTAATCAACTTTTTACCCGGAACTGTTTTATCCATACTTTTTACCTTCGCAATCCGTTTCTAAATACGGTTATTTTTCAAAAATGACCGATATGTCATAACGCTCCATACCGGATATTCGCTTATCATCAGCGATTTATCTCGATATCAGGATATGTAGAAGCTACAGTATCATAAAATGTATTGATAGCATCCTTCTTTGATGCCTCACCAGTTTCAATTGAACTTATCGCCTGGCCCCAGGCATCACCTATTACCTTATCGTAACGTGTGACCTTTGAATAATCTATTCCTTCAGCCTGCTTAAGCCAGAATGCATATAATTTTTCACCGCCGTAGATCTCGTTCTTATCATCCTTATGTTTTTCCAATACTGACTTGAGAGAAACAGTATCTCCCTGTGATACTTTAATCCACCATTCCGCTGTATCTTTATTCAGGGTACAGAACTTTACAAAATCCCAGGCGAGTTCTTTTTTCTTTGACTGGGAAGAAATTCCAATATATGTACCTCCGCCAAATCCATAAGAAGGTCCGGCGCAGACTCCCCATTCTCCTGATGTATCGCCACAGTTATCACGAAGTGTAAGAACGCCCCATGAAGGAAGCCCGTATGCAAATACCTCTGTCTTTTCAAGTCCCTTGGTCTCCTCCTTGAATTTGTCAGCATCCCAGACATCTACTGAATCATCCTTTCCCTGAAGGATATCGGATGTAAGGATAGGTACTTCTCCGCTCATGCCCTGATACCATGGAGTTGACCATTGTGATGCATAGGTAGTGTAATCACCTTTATAGAGGTCTATGCACAGATTCATGTAGTCCAGTCTTGCCTGATCGACTACTAATTTATTGTCCTTGACCCATGCAGAATCACCTGCGAAATACTGCAGCTCTGAATTCGATGAAAAAATCCTGTAGCCAGCATCCTTTAAGGTCTGGGCTGTCTTTAAGATCGTGTTGTAGTCCTTGAAAAGTTTGCCAACTTCATCCGGATCATCAGTTCCAAAGACTTTTTTTGCTATATCTCGTCTATAGTAAAATCCTGCCGGTGTGATCTGATATGAAATAGCTCTCTGTACACCATCCTGGTCCTGTCCGACCTTCCATACATAGTCAACTATATCATCCGAATAATCCTGTGCACCTAATTCATCAAGATCTGCAAAAAATCCGTTATCGTAGAAGTCTTGCAGCATCTGTGGTTCTCCGACGATGATATCCGGTTCAGTCTCGCCTCCCATAAGTGCTGTCTGAACCTTTGTAGGATAGTCAGCAGGTTCAATAACGACTGTCTCCACTTTAGTTCCAGTCTTTTTTTCATAGTAATCTCCAAAAGTTTCCAGATCCTTTGCAAGTGTCCAGACAACAATCTTGTTATCAGTTTTAGATGTATTTGAGTCGCCTGAACCTGATTTACCTGAGTTTTCTGAGCCACAGGCAGCAAGTGACAGGCACATCGCTGCAGTCAGCATAGCTGCGATAATTTTCTTCTTCATTGATAATCCTCCTGATTGAAATTTTCCTGTTATGGGCCCTTTATTATTGTTTATGAGAAGATTATAATCGCGTAAACCTGTTCAAAAAATATTCATAATTTCACTTAGGTGTCCTTTTTTTATTTCTAAAAAAAGAACACCATTCTAAAAAAAATATACTTAGTGTATGCTGATTAACCGCATTTTCAGCAATCAGCAGGTTATACCGCGGAAAA
>JBJELA010000276.1:0-1760 GCA_051878915.1 Candidatus Weimeria sp. | reverse complement strand
TTTTGCTTCTTCGTCAAGTTCCTTCTGGGCTTTTTGTATATCGCCTGAAAGAGTCCTCTTAGGTTCTGCTGTTTCTTTCCGCAGTGCTGCCATCTGTTTCGAGATGATCTCAGACTTTATGTCATTAGGTACAAGGAAGATAACATCCTTATCCCGTCTTATGGCTTCCGTACAGATCTCTGTTGTCTTCATATCAAATGGAACGAACTGAAGCGCATATCCGTTCAGTTTTACAGCTTCTTTGCAGAGTTCAGTTGTCCTCATGTCATAAGGGACATACTTAAGTGCCCATCCGTCCTGCTTTACTGCTTTTTCACAAAGTTCCGGAGTTATCATACTCTCGGGAACAAATTCGAGTGTGCATCCATCCTGCTTTACGGCTTCTTCGCAAAGTTCCGGCGTTTTCATAGCCTCAGGCACGGACATGAGCGCATGTCCGTTCTGCTTTACGGCAGTCGTACATAATTCGTATGTTTTCTTATCTTCAGGAACATCCCGGAGCGTATAGCCGTTCTGTTTTACCGCTTCCCAGCAGAGTTCAGTTGTTCTCATGTCATAAGGAACATAATAAATTGCGTGTCCATCCTTCCTTACGGCAGCCGCGCAAAGTTCGGGCGTTACATCTTCGTGCGGAACATACTGAAGCGCACATTCGTTCTGTTCTATCGCAGCCATATAGATCTCGGGAGTCTTTTGCTCATCTGGTACATATTGGATCGCATAACCGTTCTGCTTTACGGCTGCCATACAGATTTCAGGTGTTTTATAAGAACAGGAAACACCCCAGAGCGCAAGACCGTTTTTCTTTATTTTCAGCCGTAGGGTGATAGAGCATCGTCCCGTCCTTATCCACGAGATAGGCATAGGATGACGGCATATCCTTGACCTTGCAGTCCTTGAGCATCCCCGCCGCTTCCTTTTCAAGGCCCTGAGACGTATTTCCTTCCGCCTTTATGACGCATTCGAGCATCATGCCCCCTTCCTGAGGCAAGGTTTAAGATATAGTCGCTCGTTACACTGTCAAGGCTCTTTTCCGCCCTCGGAACGGCTATGATTATCATGACCGCTATGACCGCAGCCGCTGCTGCTATCACCGAACGTGACATACGCCATCTGAATGTCTTAAAGAACCTGATACTCTTTTTTCCGTCTGTCTTATCCATTCTTCTTCTCCTTATCATGCTGTAATTATCCCTTTATCCCTCAGTGCCTTTTCAAGTTCATCTATCGCAGATACGCACTCGTCCACGTTTGTGTCATTTGCCGTAAAATCAAGCACTTTTATGCCGCTGACAAAACCGTTGAAGTCTCCGCCTGTATCAAGCCCTGCCTTATCGAAAGCCTGCTTTATCGCTGCCGTATCAGACTCAGGGGATATCATCTTATAGAGCATTTCCATAGTGACATGTCCGCTGTAAAGCTGATTTAAGAGCTTAAATGAATCCTTTATCACCTTTGACGCATCCTTATATACCTTCCTGTAAGGGTAGCGGTAGGCTTTTACGGCTTCCTGTGCAAGCGTTATCAGATACATAAGGGAAGCAAAAATATATATCTTATACCATGTACCTCTTCCGGGGTATGTTTTAAGGCAGCGGACCGTCACTATATCGCTTGCCACGATAAAAAGGAATATGGCCCACATGACGGCGGAGTTTCTTGTGAGCGCCTTCTGTCCTTTGATCACAGGGGCAAAGACTCTGCCCTTCTTCTCGGCATAGTCTTTTATCCACTTCGAACTGTACTTTGTCTCTTTTATC
>JBJELA010000275.1:0-1760 GCA_051878915.1 Candidatus Weimeria sp. | reverse complement strand
GGGTTTGTTATTACGACATCAGCCTTTGGAACCTGCTGCATCATACGCCTCTGTGAGACCTCACGCATTTTCTGTCTCTGGCGCCCCTTTATCTCAGGATCTCCCTCAGTATCCTTATATTCATCCTTTACCTCCTGTTTTGTCATCTTAATGTCGTTTCTGAATTTCCTCTTCTGATAAAAGAAATCCAGAAAACCAAGAATGACATAAACTACGCTGATGCGGATGCCTACATCCATAACAAGGCTGACTATCAGAGAGATAGCCTGCATCAGGTCAAGCTCATACAGGATAAAGATTTCATTCAGGTGGCCCTTTATAACAGAATAGGCCACAAAAAAAATAATTGCAAGCTTTGCGATGGAAAGCAGCAGATTCACAAGAGCCTGCTTTGAAAACATTCTTTTGAATCCGTTAACCGGATTGAATTTGTCGAGCTTCGGTTTAAGAGGCTCAGTCGATACCTTAAAAGAAAACTGCAGCCCGGTGCCAAAAAGCGCTGACAAAAAGCCTGCGACCATAAACGGTATCATTACCACCAGCATCTGCTTGTAAACGTCGCTTAAAAGAGTGTTCATCGAAGCCACCGTGGGGATACGGCGTTCTGAAGCGATATAATCAGGCATAGCTGAGCCTAATGACCAGCGATATATGGCTAAAAGCTTCCCTACTGCCCACTTTCCCAGGGCCTTTAAAGCTACAAAAAGTACCAGAAGCTCTATTGCCATAGAAAGCTCCTGGCTCCTTGCCACCGAACCCTTTTTACGGGTATCGGAAATTTTCTTGGAGGTAGGCTCCTCAGTCTTGTCTGAGAAAAATGTCAGGTCAAGCTCGATCATGAGTGTTCTCTGACATACATCATTTGTCAATAGTGAAGTCCTCCGGCAAAATTACGCAAATTCAGTTTCATCTGCTCCTCGATCATATCCACAACCTCAGGGAACAGGAATACCATCAGGTACATTACCGCAAATGCCGCAAGTATTTTTATCTGAACACCAACAGAGAACATATTCATCTGCGGCGCAACCTTTGCCATAATACCTAAGATCACGTTCATGATAAGCATGACGGCAAATACAGGAAGCATGATCCGGAATCCGAGTACAAAGAGGTTTCTCATGTAGACAATAACCGACTGTAACAGAACATCACGTCTGAACACTGCCCCGCCGAGCGGGATCAGAGAAAACGAATCAGCTAAGGCCCTGATAAGAAACCTGTGCATTCCACCAACCAGTAAAAGCAGAAGCGTGAAATAATAGTACATATTCGCGGTAATCGTAATCTGGGAATTTGATGAAATATCAAATTCAGTGACCATGGCAAAGCCAATGTCCATATCCATGACATTACCGGCGAACATTACGATATAATTCGCGATACTTGCTGAATAGCCCAGTAAAAGGCCTGTTACGGCCTCCCTGAACACAAGAACAGCATAGCCTACAACGCTGGTATAATCAGCCTCATTCGGAGTCATCGTCCCCATCATAAGGATAGACAGGATACCCGACAAACCGATTTTTGTGATATTCGGCACTCCTCTCATAGAGAAGAAGGGAGCCGTAAACACAAAGCAGCTGATACGCACGAGTACCAGTAAAAAATACTCGATGTTGTACAGGTCAAAAGTATAATTTACCATAGACAGACTACTTTATATATACATCAAAATTCGACCAGAGACTGGTGATAAAATTCACAAGCGTCCCCATAATAAATGAGCCGAAAATCAGAAGCGCTATGAAAATAGAAAT
>JBJELA010000274.1:0-1760 GCA_051878915.1 Candidatus Weimeria sp. | reverse complement strand
TTCCTGTGAAGCAGGAACCTCCCCAACAACCGCAGACTTTTAGCATCGAAGATGCTGCAAACGCGCGTAAGCGCGGTTGGTCTGCGGTCTGCTTGGGGAGGTGCCGTGAATAGTAACGACTCAGGATAACCTCCGGTCATTTAGTGACGCGATGATAGAAAATCATCTGAACCGATAAAAAAAGCGGGGCTCCTTCGAACCCCGTTTTTTTAGTCCTCCTTTGCCCAGCCAAATGAATACCTGACAGCCTTGTGCCAGCCCTTCAGCTTTTCTTCTCTCTCAGATGGTGACATCTGTGGTACGAAGTCACTGCCATCCTCATCCGGGAGGTTCTTTATCTCTTCAATATCCTTCCAGAATCCCGTGGCAAGGCCTGCGAGGTAGGCAGCTCCCATTGCAGTCGACTCTACTGATGACGGCCTGCGTACAGGCTTTCCGAGCATATCGGCCTGAAACTGCATAAGAAAATTATTCGCGGAAGCCCCGCCATCAACCCGCAGAGCCTCGAGCCTGAGTCCGCAGTCCTCTTCCATCGCCTTCGTGACGTCGCAGACCTGGTAAGCTATCGACTCAAGAGTGGCGCGGATGATATGGTATTTATTCGTGCCTCTCGTTATTCCGACTATTATTCCTCTCGCGTACTGGTCCCAATACGGAGCTCCAAGTCCTGTAAACGCCGGGACCACATAACAGCCGTGGGTTCCGTGAGCCTTGTTTGCCCAGTACTCAGAATCCTCAGCCGAATCTATCATCCTGACCTGATCCCTGAGCCACTGAATAGCGGCACCTGCCACAAAAATAGAACCCTCGAGAGCATAATTTACTTTTCCATTTACACCCCAGGCCACAGTAGTAAGAAGTCCGTTCTTTGAAAATACAGGCTTGTCACCAATATTCATCAGAAGGAAGCAGCCTGTGCCGTAGGTGTTTTTTACCATTCCCTTATCAAAGCACATCTGTCCGAAAAGCGCCGACTGCTGGTCTCCGGCAGCTCCGGCGATAGGGATTTCTCCGCCTAAAAGCAGAGGATCTGTCATGCCATAGACCTGTGAACTCGGAACCGGTGTAGGAAGCATGCTCTTCGGAATGCCGAGCTCCCTTAAGATATCATCGTCCCACTGCAGCGTGTTGATATTAAAAAGCATTGTTCGCGACGCGTTGGAATAATCTGTCACATGAAGCCTGCCGCCTGAGAGCTTGTAGATAAGCCAGGTCTCGATGGTTCCAAACATCAGCTGGCCCTTCTCGGCCTTCTGTCTCGCGCCCGCGACATTGTCGAGGATCCACTTGATCTTCGTCGCGGAAAAATACGCGTCTATGACAAGTCCTGTCTTCTTTCTTATAGTCTCTGTAAGCCCTCTTGCCTTCAGTTCGTCAGCAATCGCTGATGTTCTGCGGCACTGCCAGACAATCGCATGGTAGATAGGCTCACCCGTCTTCTTATCCCAGACTACTACGGTCTCACGCTGATTTGTGATTCCGATGCCCGCTATGTCCTTCGCTCCTGCTCCTACTGACTGCATAGCCTGAACGGCCACACCGAGCATCGTCGACCAGATCTCATTCGCGTCGTGCTCTACCCAGCCCGGATTCGGGAAAAACTGCCTGAATTCCTTTTGGGCGACTGCTGCTATTTTGCCCTGTCTGTCAAAAAGAATACATCTGTTGCTTGTAGTTCCGGCGTCAAGCGCCATGATATAATCCGCCATGATCTTCTCCTTCTATAGTCGTTTCTTACCCCGAAACCATTATATCACTGC
>JBJELA010000273.1:0-1766 GCA_051878915.1 Candidatus Weimeria sp. | reverse complement strand
GAAGATCCTTACAGCTTATGTCGCTCTGAAATACGGTGACCTCAGTAAAAAATACACGGTAAGCGAGAACGCGGTAGACCTTCCGGCTGGCTCATCAGTGGCTGATCTCAAGGCAGGGGATACTCTTACTCTGAAGGACCTGCTCAAGGGTATGCTGATCGTCAGCGGAAACGACGCTGCTACTGCAGTCGCAGAGGCTGTCAGTGGTTCTGTAAGTGATTTTGCGGCCCTGATGAATCAGGAGGCAAAGAATATGGGAGCCACGCATTCTAATTTTGTGAACGCGAACGGCCTGCATGACGACAATCACTATACCTGCGCCTATGATATGTACATTATTTTCCACAACGCGCTGAAATACGATGTGTTCAAGAATATCATCAAAGCCTCTGAGATGACTGCGAAGGTGACTCATTCCGACGGCACGACTGAGACTGTTACCTATAAATCAACAAATCTCTATAAAACAAAGCAGGTTTCTTCACCTGATGGGATCACTGTGATAGGCGGAAAAACAGGAACCACAGATAATGCCGGGTACTGCCTTGTTCTGCTTTCTGAGAATTCGCTCGGACAGCAGATAATTACTACTGTCTACAAGGCTGAGAGCAAATGGGAGCTGTACCAGATGACGAATAAGCTCCTTACATCATTCGCATCTACCTGATTTGCACAATATTTTACTTTTATTGTATGGCGGTCTGGTATAGAATAAACTCAGTTACAAAAAAAGAAACACTTTTTTACAGGAGGCTTATATGACTGTTTTGGTTACAGGTGGAGCAGGTTTTATTGGAAGTCATACCTGCGTAGAGCTGTTAAACAATGGTTATGATGTAGTGGTTTACGATAACCTTTACAACTCAAGCGAGAAGTCACTCGAAAGAGTAAAGGAGATCACAGGAAAGGACCTGAAGTTCTATAAGGGTGACATCCTCGACCATGATATGCTTGATAAGGTCTTTAAGGAGAACCACATCGACTGTGTTATCCATTTTGCCGGCCTTAAGGCTGTAGGCGAGTCTGTACACAAGCCTTGGGAATACTATAATAACAACATCACAGGATCTCTTACCCTGATAGACGCGATGAAGAAGGCCGGCTGCAAGAACCTGATCTTCTCATCATCCGCAACTGTTTACGGAAATCCTGCTGAGATTCCTATCACTGAGAACTGCCCGAAGGGTACCTGCACGAATCCGTACGGCTGGACCAAGTGGATGCTCGAGCAGATCTTTACAGACATCCACACAGCAGATCCTGAGTGGAATGTTATCCTCCTCAGATATTTCAATCCTATCGGAGCGCATCCGTCAGGACTTATGGGAGAGGATCCGAACGGCATCCCGAACAACCTCATGCCTTATATCACACAGGTGGCTATCGGAAAGCTTCCTGAGCTTGGTATTTTTGGAAATGACTATGATACACCGGACGGTACCTGCGTAAGAGACTACATCCATGTAGTAGACTTAGCCACAGGCCACGTAGCTGCCCTTAAAAAAATAAAAGAAAACATCGGACTCGGTATCTACAACCTCGGTACCGGAAAGGGTTACTCGGTTCTCGATGTAGTAAACAATTTCATGGAAGCTACCGGAGTGAAGATTCCGTACAGCTTCAAGCCTCGCCGTGAGGGTGATGTGCCGCAGTGCTATTCTTCAGCTGAAAAGGCTAAGAAGGAGCTTGGCTGGGAGGCTAAGTACGACATAAAAGAGATGTGCCGTGATTCCTGGAACTGGCAGAAGAAGAACCCTAACGGTTAT
>JBJELA010000272.1:0-1785 GCA_051878915.1 Candidatus Weimeria sp. | reverse complement strand
AATGGGAAGGCGGTCTTTGGCTGCTACCTGGCTACCCGAAACCGCGAAGTCCATAAGCTTATGGACGAACGCCGCCAGCACCGTCAGGCTTCCCGCAGGGGAGAACGCCTTGCCCGCAAGCGTCTGGGCAGGCGGTACGGTACTACGTTTGAGTGCATGATGGAACGCCGCTTACCGGGCACTGACAAGCCTGTATGCGTGGAGGATATCATCAACACGGAATCGAGATTTAACAACCGCAGACGCCCGACGGGATGGATAACGCCCACCGTAAGGCAGCTTATCCAGACGCATATGTCATTAATAAGGAAAGTCAGTAAGCTTCTTCCGGTAGCGGATATATCCATACAGGTAGATAAGTTTGCCTTTATGATCTTAGATAACGGTATGATCTGGGGTTCGGACTTCTGCAACGGACGCATGAAAGGCTACAAATCCGTTAAGGACTACGTGTCAGCCAGACAGTGTGGCAAATGCATCTTATGCGGTAAACCTATAGAACATTTCCACCATGTAGTGCCAAGACACTTAGGTGGTTCCGACCTGCCGGAAAACATCGCAGGCCTCTGTAAGGACTGTCACGAAGGCATCCACACCGACAGGATACAGTCACAGCTTAAAGGAAGGCTCAAAGGGTATGCAGGGCTGTCAGCCTTAAATCAGGCGATGCCGTTTATCCTTAAGGAAATGGTATCAGCTTTCGGCGAGGATAACGTACATCCGGTAAACTGTAACGACGTATCCGAATGCATGACCGGAAGCGGTATTCCCCGCAGTCTGGCTGCAGCTTCTGCCGGGTGTGATATCACAGTAACCGATACCGACTGCGACCATTATGAGCTGCAGCAGTTCCGGCGTCACGACAAGCAGTTTGTCAAAAGCCAGCGGGAACGGACCTATAAGCTTGACGGCGTTACGGTCGCCAAGAACCGCACCCCAAGGTTTGAACAGCCGAAGGACATGCCTGCACTGTCAGACTGGTATAAAGATGAATGCTTTACTAAAGGCAAAGCCACAGCTGATACTGAACTTTCAAGACTTAAGGTCACGAAGTCCAGGTAACGTAAGCAAAAGTACGGGAGAGAGGTTAAGCAAATGGGTTTAAGCTATAAAAAGCTCTGGAAACTGCTGATAGATAAAGATATGAAGAAAAAGGATCTGCAGCGGATTGCCGGAGTCAGCTCGACATCTGTAACCAAACTCGCCAAGAACGAGAATGTCAATACTGAGATTATCGAAAAGATATGTATCGCACTGGACTGTGATGTGAGCGACATCATGGAAATGACGGATGAAGAAAAAACGCAGTGAGGTTTTTATGTCAGGATGCTTTGATTGTGTTTGTTTAAATAAGGAGAATCTGATGGTACACAAAGGTTATAATTATTTGGATCTGGCGGAAGAGGTATTGCGGAAAGAAAACCGTGAGATGACTGTCCCCGAAATATGGGACTGCGCATTGCAGATGGGGCTCGACAAAAAGCTTATTTCCGTAGGAAAAACGCCCAAGAATACATTAAACGCGAGTATTAGAAGACATATCGGATCTGCAAATCATGTCAGATTTAAGCAAACTTCAAAGAAGCCGGCACGATATTTTTTATATGATTGAGGCCATTAATGGATAAAGTAGAGTTTAACAATATTTATAATATGGACTGTATAGAGGGGATGAAACTTCTTCCCGATAACAGTGTAGATTTGATCATAGCTGATCCGCCATATAATTTGTCTAAGGGCGGCGATTGGAAATGGGACAACAGTGTAAAGCTTGACGGCATGGGC
>JBJELA010000271.1:0-1800 GCA_051878915.1 Candidatus Weimeria sp. | reverse complement strand
AGGGACATCTGCAACGAGGCGATCGAGCGTCTTGCGTCATCCATCTCACTTGCCGACTATGACTACATGATCGTGACCGGCGGAACAGGGGCAGCATGGTATCCGTACATCGAGGAGAGGTTCAAAGGATTTACCACCTTAAAGCTCTTAAGGGGAAACCAGAATGACGGACTGCCGTTCGTTTATGCGAACTGCCGCGGTTACTACCTCTACAGAGAGGGCAAGTTAAGGAGTGAGGCTCATGCGCATTGAAATGCTTATATCAAGGTTCGCTGAACCGGACCTCTTATCCCTTCATCAGGCGGGGTATTCACTGCCCCGCATGACAAGGGACGTGCTCATATCCTTATCCCATGGGAAGCCGATACACATTATGCTGGGAGATGAAGACTTTCCGCTGGATACGGACGTAACAAAGGTAAGGGTTGCCGTGATAGTAGACGACGCTGCGACCGTGGAGCTTCTTAAGTCAGTAAGACCGAAGTTCAGGTCAGCCTTCTGCAAGGCAGCGCTGCGTGAGGCTTTTATCCACCAGAACCTGTCCGCCTTCTTTGAAGATACGGCGCAGATAAAAAGTCTTATGTATGAGCCTCTTTCAGGGGACGTGAGTGTCACGGACTACAGAAGAAAGCCGGGCGTCATCCACGCACCTTTTACAGGAACTGAAAGAAGGGGCGTTGTAAGGCACCGCCACCCTTCACGCAGGGTCACTATCCCGAACAATAGCTTTGCAGCCGAACAGGGAACAGCCGTAGAAAAGACAGGCACGAAGACAGAACCTGCCTTACAGGACAGACAGGGCATCGTCAGAACGGAACCTGATACTTCTCCTGTAAGAGAGCCTGTCACATCACCTGTTATACCACCCGCCCCTGAACCTGTCCCATCCCCTGCGACGTATGAGACAGAGCCTGTCCCTGCGGCGGCAGAAAGCCATGTGCCTGTACATCAGCCTGAGAAGAAGCCTTTATCCACGGCGGATAACGATGATGACGATGAAGGTATCATATATCTCGATGACGACAGCGGAGAAGCCATGTCCGAGGAAGACCTGCTCGACGCATTTGACAAACTTTGACCAGAAGAAAGGAAAAAACAATGCCAGAAGAACTGAGCGTCTATGACGCATCAAAAACCTACGATAACGAGATAC
The DNA here is from genome assembly GCA_051878915.1 of Candidatus Weimeria sp. Classification (GTDB taxonomy): domain Bacteria; phylum Bacillota; class Clostridia; order Lachnospirales; family Lachnospiraceae; genus Weimeria. Next base: position 647 of record JBJELA010000271.1, on the reverse strand, counting down.
TCCCTCTTGTGGAGCAGATAAAACAGATATGTGCGGTAAAAGAGATACCGTTCTTCTTTACCTGTGCTGTAAAGAACAGCGACAAAGGGACTGAGTACAAAAACGAAGGCGTGCTTACCGGAAGCTACGGCATCAACTTAAAGACCGATAACTTTGCTCCGATCTTAGGAGTCATGAACGGCGGGCGCGTAGTATTTACGGAAGATGAGGACGATGCCCTCTCGGGCGAACTCTCCGATATGCTAAGCGATGATGACGGCACTACCGCAGATCACAATGGAGCATCCCCGTCTGAGACAGACGATGACGATGACATCACCGTAATCGGCGAGATATAAACACCTGTTCGAGCGGTAAAACATCGCGCACGGCATATGCCAAAACATTAACAGCAAAGAAAAAGGCTTCCAATACGCTCGGAAGTCTTTTTTATCCCTCAGCCGTTAAAGGAGCTTAAGGCAGGGATGGAAAGAAATGTATAATGACAGGAACTGAAGTTGTATCCCTGTCATGAGTTGTTCCGCCAACTAAAACGACAATGGAACAACAAAAAACGATAATAGAACAACATTTTTTGACAATAGAACAACAGATTGGTGTTAGAATATAAATAGTACAAGTTAAAGTGAGTTATTTCCAAGGAATAA
>JBJELA010000270.1:0-8544 GCA_051878915.1 Candidatus Weimeria sp. | reverse complement strand
CCTTTGCATCCTCGGCTGCCATTTCATCCGGAGAGATGTCGTGATCACCAATGATGTCGCTTTGCGTTACATCATCGTCTTCGTCCTCTTTGGAAAAAAGAGATTTTATTTTTTCTATCAGGGCAGCTAAAAAGCCCTTCTTCTCCGGTTTTCCGCCCTGGTCATTGTCTGAAGGAGCACCGCCATTATCTGAAGCGGCACCGCTGTCACCACTCATATCAGGGATTTCAGACTTTGCTGAGTTCTCGAACGTATCGCTGCTCTCAGGAAGGACCTTACCATTGGCGTCAGCCTCAAGCATATCGCCGATATCTGTAAGCTCACCATCGCTGCCTAAGATATCACCCAGCTCCCTTCCTTCACCAGACTCATCCATCAGATCCACATCCTTTGAGCTGGTATCTGATAGGTCGATATTGTCAAAGTCATCGGATGAAAATTCAGGCTGTAAAAACGGATCATCATCCAAAGACAGGGCAGAATCATCAGTTTTTTCCTCTGGTTCCGGTTCTGCAGCAGGTTCTTCTTTTTTCTCAGGAGCTTTTTTAGTGCTCTGTTTTTCAGGCTTTTTCTCTTTCTCTTCATGGGCAGCCTGTTTTTTCTCTGGAAGAATGCTCTCTCCGGCCTTCTCTTTCGCGTTTGAAACAATAGATTCGATGTTATCCAGAAGCTCGTCCTTTGGATTTGAATCCTCAGCCGGCTGTGGCTTTCCAATACTTGAAAAATAAGGGCTTACCTCATCACCATCAGGCAGGTTGTCTTTATCCTCCTCAGAGGACTCTTCATCCGCTCCTGTCAGATCATCTGATTCGGAAGGATCATTATCATCTATTGATTTCTCAAAATCAGCCAGAAAATCATTTTCTGAAAGCGCGCGCTTTAAGTTGGTCCTCGATGTGACAGTCTCTCCTGCATCGGAAAGACCGGATTTTTCAACAAAATCATCATCCGGACCAATCTCACGGCGTTTCGTAGCCCTTTCTCTTGCGGCTTTTGTTCCTTTTTCGTAGGATGAATCCACTTCATCCTGAGCTTTATTTATAGACTCCAAAAGCCCGTTTAAGATATCATCTGTATCTGGCAAAATGATTCTCCTCTAAAAAATCAACTAAAAATCAACTAAAATAAAAGGCCACATGAACACAAAGATCCATATGGCCTGAATAACCATTTATATATCAGAATTCCTTGGCTTCTCTTGCAGACTCATATTTGTCTACGAACTCATCAATAGCTTTAACGAGTTTGCCAATCTCAGGCTTTGTAAGCTGGGCATCTGCTCCAACACTCTCACCCTTACGGCGGATATCATCATTAATAAGAGATGAGAAAATGATGACAGGAATGTGCTTCATGCCCTCATCACTCTTCACAAGCTTGCAGAGACGGTGCCCGTCCATCTTCGGCATCTCAATATCTGTAACGATACAGTGGACATCATCTAATATCGTGCCGTTCTTCTTCATCTCACAGAGCTTGTCCCAGGCCTCCTGGCCGTTTCCGTTAACATTGAGATTTGTATAACCGGCCTTCTTCAGACAGTCAACGATAAGCTTTGACAGAAGAGGTGAATCCTCAGCTATCATGATAGGTGACTTTGATCTGTCCCTGGTATTTTCATCTGTTGACTCTTCGAGATCAGAAACATTGAGGGCTGTAGATGGGTTGATGCTCGAAACAATCTTCTCGAAATCGAGGATGACTACGAGATGATCATCAATCTTTATGACTCCAGTAGCTACGCCACTGGCCTCTGACGATACCGTAGAATCCGGAGTATTTATGTCCTCCCATGATACTCTGTGAATTCCGAGTACCTGGTCTACATGGAATGCGGTGTTCAGATTATTGAAGTTGGTAACAAAGAGAAGTCCCTCATTATCCGGATCGTCCGGGTATCCAAGGCATTTTCTAAGGTTAATGACCGAGATGATCGTATCTCTCGGCATGAAAATACCCTCTACAAAAGGATGCGAGTTCGGCACAGGCGTCACATGCTGATAATTCAGAATCTCGATAATCTTTGCCACGTTGATTCCGTAGTAGTTATCAGCTACCTTGAACTCGAGGATCTCTAATTCATTTGTTCCTGACTCTAATAAGATATTTGTATCCATGTATTATAACCTCCCTGGTCTCTTAGCGCTGTTTTGACATATCAACATTTATCTGTGACGAGGTATCTCCATTTGTCACAGTATAGACCACCTTTGACGTATCCTTTATGGTTCCCTTCGGGAACTGGAAAAGCATTACCATGTTCCGGCTCTTTTTCGCCTTCAGGGTACCCTGATACGTAGTCATATCATTTAAAAGAAGTGTAAGGTCAGCGTCAACTGTATCATCACCATATGTCGCCTGGAACTTCAGGTTACTTGAGGTCATATCGATCCTGACGCTTTTTGATGTATTGTTCTTAAGCTTCAGCCTTACCACCAGAAGCTCGTTTCCCTTATCCGGGCTCAGATCATAGACATCGCTTGAGCTGTATCCTCCGGCGGTCCTGGCATCTCTGAAAAGCACCGAAACACCCTTTATGCCAATAGCCTCTGTAAATGTCTTTGTCTCTACAGTTCCGGCATCACTGGTGGTTTCAGCAGACTGCGTGTCAGCAGCCTGATCTGTGCTTCCATCGGAGGAAGTAACCTCAGCGGAGCTGTCCGTCTGCTGCTGCTTCTCATCCGGCAGAACTGCCAGTCCTTTGTCCGGACTCTCGTTGTATTTAGATACTATCTGCGCACAGTAAGCAGCCACCTTATCCTGATCTTCTTCTTTAAGCTCAGTGACCTGGAAGGCACATCCTGAAAGCATGACTGAGATACCCAGAATAGTGGTAGTCAGAATAATACTTTTTCGCATTAATAAGCCTTTCGCATAAAAAAATATCTACATACAATACTACCATTATCATGAATAAAATTCAAATATTTTTACTCGATTTATCCAAATCAAAATAAAATTCTACACCATTTGAATGATTTATGACTCCACACTCCTTGTGAAGGTCATCCATAATAGCCTTTACAATAGAAAGTCCTATTCCGCTTCCACCATATTCGCGGGTTCTGGCCTTGTCCACCTTGTAGAATTTTTCCCAGAGATGAGGTATCGACTCCTCAGGAATAGGATTTCCGGAGTTGAATACTGAGATTCTGTAATCACTCTCACGCTCTGTGATCTTTACCTCGATTTTCTTCTCATACTCGCAGTAATGAATCGCGTTCGAAAAATAGTTAGTGATAACCTGCTCTGTAAAGAAGGGATCCGACCATACATAGGCGCTGCCGTTGTGGATAAACGATACCTTTATCCCATTCTTGTCAGTCAGGATGCTGTTTGACTTGATAACACCCTCGATGATCTCCGTAACATCAAACCTCTCAAGGCTTAAGATCTTTTCTCCGTATTCGAGGTGACTCAGATCAAGAAGTTCCTTGACTATGCGGTTCATTTTTTCGGCTTCATCGACAATTACGTCACAATAGTACTTCCTGTCCTCAGCGTTGTCATCAGCCACAGCGTCAGAAAGTCCCTCGGCATAGCCCATGATAAGGGCAAGCGGAGTTTTCAGCTCATGGGATACACTTGATGAAAACTCGCGGCGCATCTTTTCATTTTTCTGTCGCAGATCAAGATCACGCTGCAGGTCATTATTCGCCTGAACCAGCTCCTGAATCGTCTTTTCGAGCTTTTCAGAGAGCTCATTCATATGGACTCCAAGATCATCGATTTCGTTCGGCTTTTTGCCCGGCACGTACTTGGCATTGAAATCGAGCTCAGTCATCTGCTTACTGATCCTCGTAAGCCTTACAACAGGCTCAGTCACCTTCTGGCTTAAAAACGAAGAAACAAGCCAGGCAAGCAGGATCGCTATAATTCCTGCCGCTAAAAGCACCCTTCCTGTAAAGTGCATGGACTGCCTTATCGAGCCAAGTCCTGACCTGATCAGGATAAGGTTGCTGTCCGGAAGTGTACCCCAGAGTACGAGGAACTCGGATTCGACCTGAGGATCCTTAAGCTTAAGGATCGAATAATCAGACGAGCTCTTTACCAGCTCTCTGTTGTTCTCATCCCTCGAGAGCATTGAGTTGTAGAGCTGCTTTATCATCAGCGAATTCGAACCCTGTGAGGAACGCAGAACTGTGCCCGAAGCGTTACAGATCAGTACCTGAAGGTTCTCATTTGAGCAGAGTGCCTCAAAATTGTTATTATAGTCATCCTCATAAAGCTCCCCTGTCCTTGCAGTAGCGGACAGAACATTATAAGCCTTTGCCAGGACATTCTCACGGCGGATAACCGAGAAGCCTGTAATAAAGACCGCGTTAAAAATGAAGCTTACGAGAATCGCCGCAAAGGCGATAGCAACCATATACCGGCTGATCTGCCGGCTGATGCTGTATTTCTTCTTTCCGTTCTTTTTTATTTTTTCTTCGCGTACTTGTGACATTTATGCTCTTTGCAGTATTTCTGTGCGGTCGGATCAGTAGGATCCCAGGTATGCCATGAAGGGAGCTTTCCGATCGTTGGCTTCTTAAATGGCTCATATCCCTTCTTTTCTGTAACTATCACTGAAGTACCCACCTTGCAGTGATCATATATCCACTTCGCTGAAGCTGCCTGCAGTCTGACGCAGCCATGCGAGCAGGTAATTCCAAGATTGTTATATCCTCTTACGGACATAGTCTTGTTGTCATTTGTTTTGCTTGAAAAAATAGAATGGAAATAAATACCATTTGTGGCTATTCTTGAGCACCACTGTCCCCAGCATGGTCCCATCAGCTCATGCCATCTGTACTGAGCCAGGATCTTCATGGTACCTACCGGAGTAGCTGCTCCAGGTGAACAGATAAAGGCTCTGAGCGGATAATACTCTCCGTTTTTTACTCCATACGCTGTCACATACTGCCTTGCCTTATTCACATAGAGAGCATAGGTAGTAAAGCTGTCCTCATTTACATACTTCGTCGGATCCTCGACCATAGAGCCATCAGCATAACAGTAGAGAACAAGAGTCTTTCCATAGACAGCTGAGTTTACGTCTGTTACTTTTTTTCGTACGGCGCTGACCTTTACACTTACGCTTACAGCCTTTGAGTAGCGTCCATAGTACGTCTTACCTTTCTTTACATAGTAGGCTCTGACACGGTAAACGTTCTTACGCTTGGATGTGGTATTCGTATCGATATAGGTAATTTTTCCTGTCTTTTTAACAGTAGTCCTTCTTACCCACTTTCCTGATTTGTTCTTTTTATAGATGGCGTAACCGGTTATTTTGGCGCCCTTCTGCTTCTTGTGCGAAATCGTAAGCTTAACTGTAGCCTTCACCGGCTTTGCAGAAAGTGTGGCCTTTACGACCTTAACAGCCTTTATGGCACTTCCGGTATTTGCCTTTACTGGTTTATCTGTATCTGCCTTTACCGAGCTGCCCGTATTCGCTGAAACCGAGCTTCCTGTGTTTGCAGAAACTGCGCTCCCTGTAGCAGCGACAGCCGCTTTTGTATCTGAAACAGCTGTCTGCTTTTCAGCTGCCTGCGCCGCGAGCGGTGTGGCATAGACAATAGATGAAACAGCAAGTAACGTAGCGATTATTTTTTTAAAGCTAAAAGACATTTATTTATCCTCTACTTCGAATTTGTATCCCATCCCCCAGATGGTGTGGATATAATTGCCGCAGTCACCAAGCTTGCTGCGAAGCTTCTTGACATGGGTATCTATTGTTCGGGCGTCACCGAAATAGTCATAATCCCATACACTGTTTAAGATCTTCTCACGCGAAAGGGCAAGTCCCTTGTTTCTCATAAAGTACGCCAGCAGATCAAACTCTTTTACTGAAAGAATAATATCCTTGCCATCGGCTGTAACTGTATGTGCGTTCTCATCGAGAACGATTTTTCCGCAGGTGATCTTTCCGTCGTTTGTGCCAGTGACGACTCCGCCACCCTCACCACGATTGAGGATAGCCTTGACTCTTGCCACCAGGACCTTTGGAGAAAATGGTTTTGTGACGAACTCATCAGCGCCCGCAGTAAATCCCTCAAGGGCATCCTCTTCCTCGGACTTTGCTGTGAGTATGATCACAGGGACCTGGGAGGTTTCACGGATTTTCTTTAAGGCTCCGTATCCATCGAGCTTTGGCATCATCACGTCCATAATGATAAGGGATGTATCCGGGTTCAGGTCAAACTGAGCCAGGGCCTCAAGTCCATCCGCAGCCTCAATGACCTCGAAACCATCGCGTTTCAGATAATCCTTAATAAGCTTTCTCATTCTGCTCTCGTCATCAGCTATTAGTATCTTCTTCGCTGCCATTGTTCTGTTCCCCTTTCTTTTGATTCTGTTCTTCCTGTAGTAACTTTTCTTCTCTTTCCTTTACTTCATTCTCCCGCTTTGTCAGGTCTTCTTCCCAGCTGGCATACTGGTTCTCGATTTTATCCTTGTAATTAAGGATTGTAAGGTTATTTGATGTGGCTGCGACCACAAACATAAAAATAACGCAACCTATAAGCATTATCGTAAACGGAAGGAGTACATGAAACTTTCTCTGCCACTTCAGCCTCTGGGTTTCGGCCTCTGTATCCTTTACCTCATTTATCTCGGATACAGGGATAAGAGGGACATCTGAATTATCAATGGAATCATCTGCTAAAAGCTCCGACTGCAGACCTTTCAGGAAGCTGTAACCGACTGCCGTGTCAAAGACCTGCTTATCGATTAAGCCTTTATACGCCTCAAGCTTCTGCTTCTCATCCAGATGAAGCATCTGATTTTTCAGATACAAGATGGCATTTATCTCTTTTTTCGCCTTTTCAGCAACGACCTCATCTGAAAACTGAAAGCCGCCTGCTGACAAATCCTGTTTATCCGGCATACTTCTCCTTTCCGCATACTTTATCTATAATAACAGTCTTTCATGATTTTTACAAGAAAAAAAGAGTCCCCTGAGACGCATTCAGGGAACCCTTTGTCTGTTCTTTTAAAAAATCAGAGCGGATAAGCCTTATTTTTTGTATCTGCCTTATCCGGATCAACCTTTGTCTGCTGAGCCTGTCTGTACTTGAAGAACTCCTCAGCTACCTGAGGGAACAGTGCGTAGGTGAGGACATCCTCATCCTGCTGCTTGTACTGCTTCATCTGCTCCTCGATATCCTTAAGCTGTGGCTTTAAGAGATCGGCAGGTCTGCAGGTGATGGCATCCTTTGCCTCGTCTCCAAGACACTTCTTTACGACATCAGGATTGAACGGCATCTCAGTCTTACCATACTTGCCAAGGAGAAGATCCTTTGACTGCTGGGTAACGACCTTGTATCTCTCGCCCATAAGGACGTTAAATACAGCCTGTGTACCAACGATCTGTGAAGAAGGTGTAACAAGAGGCGGCTCACCGAAGTCCTTACGGACTCTAGGTACTTCCTCAAGAACCTCCTGGAGCTTGTCTTCCTTCTTCTGATCCTTGAGCTGGCCGATAAGGTTTGAAAGCATTCCGCCTGGTACCTGGTACAGAAGAGTCTTGATATTTACTCCGAGTACCTTTGTGCTCATGCGGCCATTGTCCAAATACTTCTGTCTGATCGGCGCGAAGTAATCAGAAATCTCTGAGAGAAGGTTGAGGTCAAGACCTGTATCATAGTCTGTGTCCTTGAAGGCCTCTACCATAACCTCTGTTGCCGGCTGTGATGTGCCGAGGGCAAACGGAGAGATGGCTGTATCGATGATATCGCAGCCTGCCTCAACTGCCTTCATGCATGTCATGGATGCCACGCCTGAGGTGTAGTGGTTATGAAGCTCGATAGGGATTGAAACTGCCTTCTTTAATGCAGGGATAAGCTCCTCTGCCTGCTTCGGCACGAGAAGACCTGACATATCCTTGATGCAGATGGAATCAGCTCCAAGAGACTCTGCCTCCTTGGCCTTCTTTACCCAGTACTCCGTGGTATAAGGCTCGCCAAGTGTGAAGGAAAGAGCGATCTGAGCGTGTCCGCCCTCTTTCTTTGCGGCCTTGACTGCTGTCTCAAGGTTTCTCATATCGTTTAAGCAGTCAAAAATACGGATGATATCGATTCCGTTTGCGATAGACTTCTGTACGAAATACTCTACAACGTCATCTGCGTACGGCTTATATCCTAAGATATTCTGGCCACGGAAAAGCATCTGAAGCTTTGTGTTCTTGAATCCGGCACGAAGCTTTCTGAGTCTCTCCCATGGATCCTCATGAAGGAAACGCAGGCAGGCATCAAAAGTAGCACCGCCCCAGCACTCTACGGCGTTGTATCCGACCTTATCCATAACAGGAACGATCGGAAGCATCTCCTCTGTTGTCATTCTTGTAGCGATAAGAGACTGGTGTGCGTCACGAAGCACAGTCTCCGTTATCTTTAATGGTTTCTTAGCCATAGTTAGTAATCCTCCTTATACACCAAAGATAGCCATGAATACACCGGCTGCAACTGCCGTTCCGATAACACCTGCTACGTTAGGTCCCATAGCATGCATCAGAAGGAAGTTTGTAGGATCTGCCTCAGCGCCGACCTTCTGGGATACACGGGC
>JBJELA010000269.1:0-1813 GCA_051878915.1 Candidatus Weimeria sp. | reverse complement strand
AAGCCACTTCTCCACCAGTCCTTCCTCGTTCTTGCAGTCAGCAAAAAGGTTGGAGAGTCCCGACTCCTCCAGATTGATCTTATGGATTATCGCTTCCCATTCGCGGTAGTAGATCTCATACTCAGCGAGCTTGTCAAAGTACTGTCTCGACTGAGCGCTCTGGTTCATATCGTAGCAGAAAAAACTGACCCCCGGTTCTTTTTTCCAGGTATCAAAAAGCTGCCTGCACTGGACATATCCCTTCAGTGCTACGCCTCTCGCCGTCTCCTCGGTAAAAGGGATATGAGCAATGTCAAGCTTTGACTGCCCGTCGTACTCAGTTATGAAATTCATGATCTCTGTATCGTAAGCCGAATCAGCGTCCTGACTCTGGCGCACCATCATTCCGGTGAGTACGTACCCTCCTCCTCCGTCAAGCTTCCACTCGACCATGATAAAGGTTGGTTTGGGTGAGGAAAAGTATGACGAAAACTTTCTGTCCTTTAAATCCCTGTAGTGCCTGTGGACAAAGGGAGCGATCATCATCTGTACGAGAACTGTCTTGCCGCCGCCGTTTCTTAAGGACAGAAGGGTATTTTCACCATTCATATCAAAAGTCTCGTCACTTATCTCATAGGCGTCCCTGTTGTACTTTAAATTAATGATCCTGACGCGGTTTATTCTGCTCATTTTTCCCTTCCTCATCAACACCGGATGAATTGTTTCCATCCTCATCAAGCTCTGCGAAAACTCTGAGTACCCTCTGGTAATTATTTCTGTTCAGAAGGTTCCAGTCCATGAACTGATCGAGCTTTTTAGTGGTCTTTATCATGTCGTCCGTCTCTATGTATTCTATCAGCCCCTGTCTTTCCAGAAACCTCAGGATATAGTACAGAAATCCCTCCTTCGTGGTCCTGGCTCTCGATCCCTTCTCATCTGATCTCAGCTGTTCATAAGCTTCTGATATATTGGTAAAGGCAATCCCGCTCTCCTGCTGGCTCTTTTCATCATATCTGCTTTTTGCTTCGGAAAGTCTCTCCGAGATAGTATTCTGCAGCTCTCCTGCCCTTATAAAATCTCTGGTGTGAGCGCTCACCCCCACTCCGTCATAAAAGAGGCTTAAGATAGTCAGGATTACGAACTGACTTAAGTAGTAATCCTTATCGGTAGCATTCGACCTGCAGAGCTCGGACTTCTGTGCCGCCTTTGGATATCCGAGGAAATAGTTATCCTCCCTCGGGATCAGATAGATCGTATCTCCGTACTGCTCCACATCCGCGTCCAGTGCATCTCCCTGGGACTTTGTAAGCTTCTGGACAGACTCGCTTGTAGTATAGGAATCGAACAGATCGCCCTTGGAATCCTCGGATATCTCATGGTTTTCTAAAAGAGCGGCAAAGACTTCCTGACTCTTCCTTATCTCTTCTGATTCATACGGCATTTTCTTCCTCCCATCTGACACGGATCAGCACATTGGAGCATAGGATATCTCTTTTTTCATCACTTCCGATATCCTCCCTTATCCCTGTAAAAACTGCCTTGCTACCATCATCTATCTTCATTGCCTCTATCATGTAAATCCTTCTGTCATTATTTTTTTCTACAAAATCCAGCACAGATGAAGACAGCGAAAAAGAAGCTGATTCCTCCTGGATGTTTTCCTTTCTCTCCTTTTCGAGCGTCCCTATGTCGATAACCTTACTGTTCAGAAGCTCTACCATGATCTCCTTGAATTTGCCAGCATCCGGGATAAGGGCATGCTTGAATTCCTCATCATCCCTGCATTTTTCCTCAAGATCCTTTAATGTGATATATGCGGCCTCGCCTCGAGGCG
>JBJELA010000268.1:0-8599 GCA_051878915.1 Candidatus Weimeria sp. | reverse complement strand
ATGATAGTCCTCTGAGAATTAATTGTCAAGCATAAATTTTATTTTTGTCAAAAATGTCTGAATATTATCTGCTTTTAAAGTCAAAAATTGGTTGAATTTTCGCTCTTGACAGAATGATAAAAAAAGTGATATCATTTCACACATAATTTAATATGAACACGCAAGGGAGCGCCTTTTTGGCGCTCCTTTTTCTGTCCTGATGAACTGTTTTTGCATCGACGGCCGGATGCAGTCCATTAAGCGGTGTTCTTTTTTAGAAATGGAGGTTTCGTCTATGAAAAAAAGAATCAAAAAATTGCTTGCAGTTATGCTTGCTGGCGTAATGACAGTTTCAATAATGACTGGCTGTGGTTCTTCCTCAGCCAGCGGAGACTCAGCCTCAGGTTCAGCCTCTTCAGATGAACTCAATATCATCATATGGGATGGCACCTGGTCCGAGGATATGTTCAAGGACTTCACTAAAGAAACCGGGATCAAGGTAAACATCAGCTACATTTCAAATACCGATGAGCTTCTTACCAAGCTTATCAATGGCAGTGTTACCTACGATGTAATGGATCTCGAAAACGCATATGTACAGACCTTCATAAAGAATGGTCTCCTCGCTGAGATCGATGATGACAATATTCCGAACGAGTCAAATATTATCGACGATTACATGAAGGAAGGTCCTGTGGGCGACGAGGATTTCAAGTATACTGTTCCTGACATGGCCCCGAACTACACAACTGTAATCTACAACAAGGAAACCTGTCCAGTAGAGATAAAGAGCCTCAAGGATCTGGCGAACCCGAAGCTGAAGGGCAGGGTTGCTCTCGTTGACTCTACTATTTCTCTGTACGGCGCTGCTCTGCAGTGTCTTGGCTACAAGGCCGACTCCACAAATGAGAACGAGATCAAGGAAGCCAACGACCTGCTGATGAAGATCAAGGAGAATACCAAGGCCTTCGTAGGTGAGACCGCTGTTCCTCAGCTCGAGGATGGTGAAGTCGATGCTGCCCTCTGCTGGGATTACCCTACACTATGCGGTGACAGCGAAGACAACTGGGACAAGTTCGGTTACGTAAGCCTCGATGGAGGAGTTGAAAGATTTTCACAGTACTGGGCTATATCCTCAAGCTCTACCAACAAGGCCAACGCCGAGAAGCTGATCAACTTCATTCTCGAGCCTGAAGAATATGCAAAGAGCCTGACTGAGTACCCACTTTCTCCTCTCGAGAAAAAGGATCTGATCCAGGATTACCTGCCTGATGGCTACTATGACAGCCCTGCAATGTCAAAATTGAATGAAGATCTGTTTGACAACTCATGGGAGGCCACAGTCTCAGAGGATCAGATTGACATTATGGATACATACTATACACAGCTTAAAGGTGAATAATAAATGAGCGAAACTGCAATAAATATACGATATCTGAATGAGGAGGATATGATCAGGGCGGGGGTTCTGGATGCCCCTGCCTGCATCGAAACTATTGAGGAAGTCCTCGGACTCCTGTCTGATGGCGACGTGCTGATGGGTGGTAAAAATCACCGTGAGCATGGCATTCAGCTTATTTTTCCAAGAAAAAGCCCTATAAAGGACTTCCCTCTTGAGGACAGCCCAGACAGAAGGTTCATGTCGATGCCTGGTTACCTGGGAGGCCGTTTTCATATGGCCGGTGAAAAATATTACGGCAGCAACGGCAGAAATGTCTCGAAGGGACTGCCGCGTTCAATCCTGATGTGCACCTTAAGTGACGTCGAGACCGGAGCTCCTGTAGCGTACATGTCAGCGAACCTTCTGTCAGCGATGCGCACAGGCGCCGTGCCTGCAGTAATGGCCAAGTACTGTGCCAGGAAAAAAATAGCAACGATCACCCTTTTAGGTACCGGCGAGATTAACCGCGCCTGTCTTCGATGCTTTACAGCGATGTATCCTGACATCAGAACTGTTAAGCTCAAGGGCAGCTCGCCTGCTTCAAAGAGTGCCGCTGCAATGAAGGATTTTATCAGGGAAAAATTCCCTCAGATAGAAAATGTGATCATTTGTAAATCTCTCGAGGAGGCCTGCAGGGATACTGATATCATTAGCGAGGCAGTGTCAACTATCAACCGCCAGTGGCCGGTCGTTGATCCAGCCTGGCTGTCTCCTGGAACAACCATCATTTCTTCCGGAACGATGGATTTTACCAGTCATGACTTCATAGCCGATCACATGAAAAAGGTCGTCGACAACAAGGGTATGTACGACGACTATGTGAAGGTTTACCAGGAATACGACGAGAACGGCCAGAAGCTTTCTACCGGTACTCCGGGTATATTTTTCTCAGAGATGATTGCAAACGGCCGCATCAAAGATTATGATGTAACTGAGATTGGTGATATCATCCGCGGCAGGGCAGAAGGCCGCACAAATGACGATGACATCTACCTGATCAGCGCCGGCGGAATGCCTATCCTCGATATAGGCTGGGGCTTTGAATGCTACAACCGCGCAAAGAAAAATGGTATCGGCACAGTGCTTAAACTCTGGGACAGCCCATTTATGGGACTGTAAATATGAAAGGAGCTTCATGGAAAATTTTACACATTTTATTCCGACTGAGTATCACTTTGGAAAGGGCGCCCTCGACTGTCTCGGTGAGTGCCTGAGCAGATTCGGACATAATGTCCTCTTAACCTACGGCGGTGGATCGATAAAAAGAACGGGCCTCTATGACAGGATAATTGACATCTGCAGGGATGCCTCTCTCAATGTGACTGAGCTGCCTGGTGTCGAGCCGAACCCGCAGATCAAAACAGTGCGCAAGGGCATTGCTCTCTGCAAATCTGAAAGCATTGACGTAATCCTGTCTGTTGGCGGCGGCAGCACCATCGACTGCTCAAAGGCTATTGCGGCCGGATTTTACTATAATGGAGATCCGTGGAATATGGTTCTTGACGGCGGAAGTCAGGGCGGCAGATCTCTCCCTCTTGTTGATGTGATGACGCTTGCCGCCACCGGTTCTGAATTTGATCCTGACGCCGTTATCTCAAACGAAGAGACAAGCCAGAAGCTTGACGGCAGATACAGCTGCCCGAATGTTTCTATCTGCGATCCTACGTTTACTTTTTCAGTGCCGGCAAACCAGACGGCTGCCGGAAGCGCGGATATCATGAGTCACATCTGCGAGCAGTATTTCTCAAGGGTTTTCGACAGTGACCTGTCTGAGGCCATTGGCGAGGGAATCCTGAAATCTGTTATCAAGAACCTGCCGAAGGCTCTCGCCGATCCTTCTGATTACAGTGCCCGCGCGAACCTGATGTGGGACAGCTCAGTTGCCTGCTCTGGAATTCCTTCCTACGGCAAAATCCCTACTTACTGGCCCTGCCACGCTATGGAGCATGAGCTTTCCGGTTTCTATAACATCACTCACGGTGTCGGTCTTGCGATTCTTACTCCGCGGTGGATGCGCTTTATCCTTGAAAAGGATCCAACGGTTACCCCTCGTTTCGTCCAGTTCGCGAAAAATGTCTGGGGCCTGGACGGTGATGACGATGCCGCTCTCGCGCGTGAGGGAATAGAAGCGCTTGAGGACTTCTTCGCCTCTGTAAATCTTCCATCCACTCTGACTGAGCTTGGAATCGGTGACGAGCATTTTTACGATATGGCTGATGATATAGAAAAGGTGTCAGGTGGTCTTGAGGGAGACTACGTACCGCTGACTAAAGATGATATAGTAAGCATTTATAAAGACTGCCTCTGATTTTTTTCTGGAAAAATAAGACCTGGGCCCGCGAAAGCTGGCCCAGGCTTTTTTTGTGTTTTTCAGTCCTCAAAGGATCTGACTTACTTCACTTTTTTAATAAGATCAAGCACCGCGTCCCTGATCGCTGTGTTAACCTGCTTTGCCTTCTCCGGTGTATCCTGGCAGGAATAAAAGTAAAACTTGATCTTCGGTTCTGTGCCGGATGGGCGGATGGCAAACCACGAGTCATTTTCAAGGAAAAATCTCAGGCAGTTCTGAGGTGGGATTTCATCAGCAGGATTGATATCGTAAAGCGCGCATTTTTCACCTGCGCTGTTCTCCTGTGTCCCGTATATATCACGTTCCGCTGAAAACCCATTTGCGTAGTCAATAACCCGGCTGACCTTTATCCCGGCGATCTCTGCAGGCTCATTCTCACGGATCCACTTCATCATACGACCGATTCTCTCAGAACCTTCGATGCCTTCGAGAACGATATTCGGCTCGTCCTCAGCGAAACAGCCGTACTTCTGATAGATTTCGTTTAACACATCCCAGAGCGTTTTGCCCTGTCTCCTGTAATAGGCAGCAGCCTCCGCCACCAGCATTCCGGCCGAGATTCCGTCCTTGTCACGGATGTCCTCGCAGGCTGCGTAGCCGACCGACTCCTCATATCCAAACAGATAGGTGTAACCATGCTCATGGAGATACGGGATTTTGCCGCAGATATTCTTGAAACCGGTAAGCGTCTCAAACATTTCAACGCCATACGCCTTTGCAATCCTCGTCGAAAGCGTCGAGGTCACAACAGATTTGACCATTGCTCCTTTTTCCGGCAGAGTACCAGCGGTCCTGCGCCCTTCGAGAATATAGTTTACAAGCAGATATCCTGTCTGGTTTCCATTCAGCGGCACATAATCGCCGTCAGAATTCCTGATTTCTATCGCGAAACGGTCAGAGTCAGGATCCGTTGCCAGAAGCAGCCCGGCGCCTGATCTTCTGCCATATTGCTCACTCAGCCTGAAAGCCTTCGGATCCTCCGGGTTCGGATATCCAACTGTCGTAAAATCCGGATCCGGCTTCTCCTGCTCCGGCACTATCGTCCAGTTCGTAAATCCCCTGTCCGTAAGCATCTGCCTGAACAGAATCGAGCCGCAGCCATTCAGAGGAGTGTAGACAAGCGGAATCGAGAGGTCGAGTTCATCACCCGAATGGATAGCCAGCGATTCAATCCTGTCCAAGTACATCCTGTCGTACTCTTCTCCAAGGACAATAATCCTGCCTGATTCTGTCATGCTGGAAAAATCAGCTGACACCTTTGAAAAATCACCGCTTCCATCATCTGCTAAGGTTGATTTATCAAATACAGCCGACTTAACAGTTTTCCACTGGTCCACTTTTTCAATGCACTCTGTCATAGCATCGGCGATCTCGGCCGAAACCTGACAGCCATCTTCCCAATATGCCTTGTAGCCGTTGTATTCCTTCGGGTTGTGTGAGGCGGTGATATTGATTCCGGAAACCGCGTGGAGCTTTCTTATCATAAAGGCGAGCTCAGGCGTAGGCCTGATGTCAGGAAATGTGTAGACCTTTATTCCATTCGACGCAAAAATAACCGCAGCCAGCTCTGAAAACTCCTTTGAAAAATGCCTCGGATCGTGAGCGATCACGACTCCCTTTTCCATAGCCTCACGGCCTTTACTTACTATAAAATCAGCGATTCCCTGCGTGGCGCGTCCGACTGTGATCACATTCATCCGGTTGGAGCCGGCCCCTGTTTTGCCGCGAAGGCCAGCTGTGCCAAATGATAAATCCCTGTAGAAACGATCTTCCTTCTCGCCGTCGTCCGTTACCTGCGCAAGCTCTTTGTAGAGATCACTGTCTTTCGGTAATTTTTCAAGCCACTCATTGTATTTTTCCTTAAAATCCATAAACCCTCCTGTCTGCAGCGCGGGCAGCTGATTTTTTGTGACTTTTCACGGCACCTCCCCAATCAGACCGCAGACCAACCGCGCTTACGCGCGTTTGCCGCATCTTCGATGCTAAAAGTCTGCGGTTGTTGGGGAGGTTCCTGCTTCACAGGCTTGCTTCTGTGGGTGTTCAACCGTCCGCACAAGTGCGTCCGTCGTGAACTCCCACAGAAGCATGCCGTGAATAGTAACAGAAAATCAGATCCCCAGCTCCTCAAGCACTGCCTTGATTCCATGTTTATCGTAGATATCGCGGTAATATGCCACTTCTTCATTTATCAGACGGTCGATTACTCTGATTCCCAGAAGCTCCACCGGTGCCTTGTCATCCGTAAGTATGCAGCTGCCGCCGTTCTGCTTTACAAGCTCGCCCGACACCTTCTCCATCATCTGTATGAAATCATAGTCGCCGGAATAGAGCATCGTGTTCATATCGAGATTTTCTTTGATGCTGCTATCTGTGCCAGCAAACAGCTCGCGGTTAGTGCTGCCATCGACATCGGCCGTGTAGACCGTAGGAAAAACCGAACAGATCGTATCGGTCAGGTAGTCGGTGATCGAACCCTTCGACTGGCCGCGCATGTTCATATTTACAACCATTACGCCGCCATCATTTAAATGTTCTTTAACCTTTTGAAAGAACTCGACCGACGACATTGAAAACGGGATCGTGATATCCTGATAGGCATCGACCATAATAACGTCATACTTCTTATCGACCGCGTTAAGATACGCGCGGCCGTCGTAGGTCACGACCTTCGTGCTCTCCGGCTCGTCAAAATACCTGCGCGCGAGTTCAGTGATTTTCTGATCAATCTCTACGCCCTCACAATGTAGTGCAGGCAGGTACTGGCTGCACTGATGCGCGAATGTGCCCGAGCCCATTCCAAGGATCAGCACATCCTCTCCCTTGTACGCGTTTTTCGTCATCAGCGGCGCCGCCATCGCGTAATCGTAATACATTCCGGTCAGGCTTTTACTTTTATTATAGACAGACTGCACTCCGAAGAGCACATTCGTCGAGAGCGCGACCTGCTGCCCGTTGTCTGTCACACGGAGATAGTTATAGGTGCTCTCGCCCTCATATCTGACATCTTTGCCGCTTTCCCAGAACGCGAAGTTGGTCTGGTGTCCGAATACGACGCACAGCGCAAAGATGAGGCAGGAAGCGATTATTTTTTTCTTATGGCGCGAAAACCCGATACTCAGGAAATATATCAGCGACAGCACGATCAGGATCCCTGAAAAAATAAGAAAGGTCACGTTCGTTCCCACTGCCGGAATTGTCACGAAGGTCGGCAGGAAAGTGCCGATGATACTGCCGATAGTGTTCGCGGCGCCAAGAGTGCCGACGATCCTGCCATTGTCCTCGAGGCTGCCCATAGTGTATTTCGCGAGCGACGGTGTGACCGTGCCGAGAAGGAACAGCGGAAAGACAAAGACCACCATGCAGACGACAAATGCCGCGATTATCAGGAACCCGTGACTCACCTGAAAAATCAGCAGCGCCGAGATACCGATGATCACATATTTGCCGACTACCGGTATCAGCGCGAGCCAGATCGCCGCGATCAGGATTCTTTTGTAGAGCCTGTCGGGATCCGGATCCTTGTCCGCGGACCGGCCGCCGTAGACATTGCCGAGTGCCATCGCGATCATGATCGTCCCGATGATTATCGTCCAGACAATCTGCGACGATGAAAAATACGGACTTATCAGCCGCTGCGCTCCGATCTCGACCGCCATCAGGGCCATGCCGGAGAAGAATTCCGTCAGGTAGAGGTAGGTTTTATTCTGTAGTATTTTTCTTTCTTTCATATTTCTATTGTAAAGAAAAATATATCACTATGCAAGATAAAAAACAGGCGGACCGCCCGCATGATAAGCCGCGGCAGAAGACCGTAAACCGAAAAAAGGGCTCCGCTTTCGCGGAACCCTGCTTTTCAGAAAATCGTTACTATTCACGGCAGAAAATCAGACGCCTGCGTCCTTAAGCACTGCCTTCAGCGTGTCAGCTGACTTGTGGAGCTCTGCAAGCTCCTCGTCAGAAAGCTCGTAAGGAATCAGCTCGTCGATTCCATCAGCTCCAACGATTGTCGGCATTGAAAGGCAGACGCCGTCGATGCCGTATTTTCCTTCGATGTATGAAGAAACCGGAAGGATCGACTTCTCGTCGCGGACGATCGCCTCGCAGATACGGCGGACACTCATGCCGATTCCGTAGTAGGTAGCACCCTTCTTCTTAATTATCTCATAGGCGGAATTCTTTACCTCTTCAGCGATTCGCGCAGTCTCAGCGTCATGGTCGGTGTAACCTCTCATCTCGCAGAACTTGTGGATTGGCACACCTGAAACATTTGCCGAAGACCAGGCTGCTATCTCAGAATCGCCGTGCTCACCAATGATGAAGGCGTGTACGGAACGGGCGTCGACGCCTAAATGCTCGCCAAGAAGATACTTGAATCTGGCTGAATCAAGTGTTGTCCCGCTGCCTAATACATGGTTCTTCGGATACCCCGAAAGCTTCAGCGCTACCTGTGTGAGAATATCCACCGGGTTTGCCACAACAAGCAGGATCGCGTCCTTATTGTACTTTACGATTTCCGGAATGATCGACTTGAAGATCGCGGTATTTTTCTTAACGAGGTCAAGTCTTGTCTCGCCAGGCTTCTGGGCGGCGCCAGCGCTTATTATGATAAGTCCGGCATCCGCAAGATCCGGATAGTCGCCGGCGTAGATCTTCATCGGCTTTGCGAAAGGCAGGCCGTGGCTGATATCAAGCGCCTCGCCCTCTGCCTTATCCTTGTTCGCGTCAATAAGAACTATCTCTGAAAAAACCGCTCCCTGCATCAGCGAATACACAGATGCGCTGCCTACAAAGCCGCAGCCTATCATGGCTGCTTTCCTGAAATCTGGTTT
>JBJELA010000267.1:0-8609 GCA_051878915.1 Candidatus Weimeria sp. | reverse complement strand
AACTCTGTGACAGACAATGGGATTAATGCTGTGTCATTCTGGGATGGCTATAACATTAATGTCTATTTCACTATTTTTCTCAGCTGCATAGCAGGTAGTTTGGTTGCACAAACTTGATGTGACAACACCAGAATCATTTACACTCGGTAAATTTATTACGCTATACATGAATATAGTCAAAGTAATCAAAAATGCTGTTTGTCTTTTTCGCATACTAATTCCTCAATTATAAATTAAAAAACACCTTATTTTTTTACAATTTTTACTTTAGTATTACCAGAAGTCTCTAAAGCCTTCATAAATTTTGCTTTCTGGCTATTAAAGTTTTTGGATGGTAAAGTGATAGTTTTCAGTTTATTCAAATCCAAAGAATATTCACTTATATCAACTTTTGAGGACTTGATATTTATTGTTTGCAATGTTTGGCATCCCATGAATGCTTCCGCTCCGATATTCAATAAACTTGAAGGAAGCGTAAGTGTTTTCAGATGATCATTCCATAATTTATTTTCTACAAGTCCTTCGATGTCAATTACTTTATATTTCTTGCCAGTCGAATCACATACTGTATCAGGAATCTCCACATTGCTTCTAGAATAATCTGATAGTTCTACAACACACGCGCCTTTAACTTTTTTACTTTTTCCATTACTATATGTATCTAATGTGATAGGCGCATAGGTGACACCGTTTTGATCAAACCGTGTAATTTTTGACTTTCCACCTGTAGATGTCTCCGTACCATATATAATCTCCACACCCTTTAGGGAATCATTCCCCTTCGCTATTATAGATACCTTCTTCCACAAATCTTTTGTACCGCTGTATTCAATAGTCTTTAGGTGTGAATAATTGTAGTAATCGAAATTACAAGAACCTATTTGAACCACCGAGGCTGGTATAGAGATCTTTTCCAAATAAATACAATCTGATAATGCATATTCTCCCAGACCTGTGGTTCCCTTGGGAACTCGAAATGATGTTATTGCAGTACCTGAAAACAAGTCGTCGGCATTGCAGTTAATACCGTCGGCTATTTCAATAGATGCCAGCTTCTCACAATCTGAAAAAGCATAATCGCCTAACTTGCATTTTTTTGATGTAATTTTGACAGATTCCAGATTCTTACAAAATTCAAATGCACTAGGACGAATTTCTATTATTGACGATGGAAAATTGATTGATTTGAGCTGGCTGTCTTCATAAAAAGCACCATCTCCAATTTCCAAAATTCCATCTGGTAGTTTTACTGTTTCTATAGCATCTGATTCTAATTCATTGACGGATATGACATTCAATTTCTTCCCTTTGCTATCTTTTACCGTCTTAGGAATAACTATATCTTTTGCTGTCTTATCTTTTACTCCAATAACTGCAGCGCCTTTGGCTATTACTTTACCTTTGGAAAAATCTTCCAATGTATACTTTTCGTAAATGATGCCATTCCGTGTAAATGTGTTTTTTTCTGCTGCATCAGCCTTCATTGGTGACACAGTACTGATTGAGAATACCAAACAGATTGACAAAGCTGTTAACATTGCTTTCTTAAAGATCTTTCCATATGGAAAAACTGATGATAACTTAGTTTTCATTTGAATCCTCCTTTGATTGTTATATAAAAATGAAACATATCCCATTTTTTCATTTTCTCACATGCCAAAGATAATGCAGCTTACAGCCTGCGATCGTAATATCGATCTGATAATACCCGGCTTTGTTTGAATAAAGAGTGAGCTTATCTTTATCCATCTCCATCTTGAGATTTTTCATGTGGCCGCCTGAGGTAATGAGGAATTTGACATCGTGGTCGGACAGCCAGATATTGTCAGGGATGTTGTTTACGTGGAGAGTGACCTTCGCGCAGGTGCCGTCTGCCCGGGAGGTGGTTATTTTTTCAGTGCTCTCAGTACGCGAAAGTGTCAGGCCGCTCAGATAACCGCAGACCTTGAACGGAACCTTTACCTTGCCAATCTTCTTACTGTCAGCGCTAAGCTCAAAGATAAAATTCCCTGTTCCAGTACTTAATGCGGAATACTCGGCATAGTAACCGTTTTTGTCCTTTTTGTACTCAATCTTTAAGACCGCAGGATTGTCAGATGAAACCTTCCAACCATCCGCCTCGATCTCATTTCCTTCGCTGTCAGTGAATGTCCTGATTCCATTTATCAGATGTCCTGTCTGGTCCAGGACAAACTCCTGCTCCGCCGTTCCAAGGATTGTCCTGTCCATATATGATTCGTTCGGAATATCTGCTCTGATCTCCACTCCATCCTTCACAGCGTCATTGTCCGAGCTGCTATCATCAGAGTAGGAATAATCCTTGCTGCATTTAGGCAGCATTCCCTTCCAGACACTGTCGGGAGTATGATGGTAGCTGTCTAATTTTTTAAGATTCTTATCTGAGATATTGAAAAAATCGTATATCGGCACAATCTGGTCATCATAGGTGCAGTCCACGTTGTACCAGTTCTTGCCGATTTTTATCTTGTTCCAGGCATGATCGGGGCTGGTAACAGTAATTGTCGTAAAACCCATATAATTGGTCAGCAGCGAAAAGGTCTGCGCATATCCTGTACATACAGATGCCTTGTAAAAGAATGCCGAAGCGATAGTCTGGTTATATGGAGCAAAAACATCATAGTCAACCCTGTAGGCAATCAGGTCATGGATCGCGTGCTCCTTGTTTATCGTAGACTCCTCCTTTGAGGCAACACTGGTATAGCTTTTGATTCCCTTTATCAGCTTCTTCGTGTATTTTGCCCGCTTGCTGCCAGATACAAAATCCTCGTTTACCATCAGATGAATACCCGATGTGCTTCTCGCTGTTGACAGCCAGAACCCCGGATCCAGAAAATAGAACTCAGGATTTTCATTCATGAAGTACTGCCAGACCTTATTTACATATGCCTTGGATCTGCCGTAGACGTTGACGCCCTTGGTATTTGCCGATATGACATACATGCCATATCTGTTCCGCGTCACATTCGTCTTCGAGGTCAGAACCTTCATGCAGCTCTCATGCAGGCCGTTATAGATTTTCTTCTGAGTGCTGTCGAGCTTCTTGTAATAATACCTGCTCTCCATCTTCTGCCAGTATGACCGCGAGCCCAACGAGGACATTCGGGTTTCGTAAACTACATAGCCATCGGAAACAGGCCTTGTCGCCGCATATACGTCAGCGCTGCTGAATAAAAGCGATACAGCGACTAGAATGACAGAGATATCCCGCATAAATCTCTTTTTATTTTTTCTAAAAGAACAGCTCTGCATAAAATCCACCCTCAACCGTGCTCGCCATATCAGTATTTGTCTTTATGTATTTCATATTAATAATCGCGGAAATTTCTGTCAACGCAATTACGGCGTTTTTCTTTGTCCATATTCATGTCTAAAATCAATTTCCATCTTTACATTTCCAAGAATCTGTGCTATATAATATTTTACATTGTTAATTAACGTAGTTAAACAAAAGGAGACTTTTATGAATCCTGAACTGACTCGCGCTCTTTTAGACTCGTTTTATCTGGCGGAGCAGACCTTTACGACTCTTCCGCCTCTGCCGGATGGGATGACGCCTCAGTATGTCCATATCATTGACGCTATCATGCAGATCGAGCAGAAGAACGGTTCTGTGTGTGTTTCAGATGTGGCTGTGTGGTTTCATATTTCGGTACCAGGGATCACGCGCTCTATCCGCGCTTTGGAACAGATGGGTATTGTGGAAAAAATACACGATGATAAGGACCGGCGGGTAGTGCATATCACCTTAACCGGCAAGGGCAGAAAATGGCACGGCATCTATGTCGAGGAGTATCACGCGAAGCTCGCCGAGGTACTTTCCGGCATCCCTGAAACGGACGCCAGGACTACGATCGCAACTATTAAAAGTGTCGTAAATCTTATGAAAAGTAACCCGATTACTCTTGAAAATTGATTGGAGGCAGAATAACATGGCAGAAGCCACAGCAACAAAAGAAGAAAATATGAATGATTTCACGGCGGGCAGCATTCCTAAAAAAATGCTGCACTTCATGCTGCCGATATTTGGTTCACTGATACTTCAGGCGATGTACGGAGCAGTCGATCTTCTGGTTGTCGGCCAGTTCGGCACGACGGCAGGTCTTTCCGGAGTATCGACAGGAAGCAATGTCCTGAATATGGTCACTTTTACGATTACTGGCTGCGCAATGGCCGTGACTATCCTTATCGGGCGATATCTGGGTGAGCAGAATCCCGAAAAAATATCTCCTCTTATCGGAGCGGCTGTCTGCCTTTTTACGGTTATCAGCGCAATCCTCTGTTTTGTGATGGTCGTTTTCGCCCGTCCTATCGCGGTACTGATGCAGTCACCAAAGGAAGCCATAGACCTTACAGCCACTTATATAAGGATCTGCGGAGCGGGTATTTTTTTCATAGTCGCATACAACGTCATCGCCGCAATCTTCCGTGGGCTTGGAGATTCAAAGACACCTCTTCTGTTTGTGTTTATCGCCTGCCTGATAAATGTCGTTGGTGATCTGCTTTTTGTGGCTGTTTTTCATATGAATGTAGCCGGCGCCGCGCTCGCGACAGTCGCCGCTCAGGCTGTAAGCGTGGTTCTCTCGATCGTGATCATGAAAAAGAAAACGAATCTGCCTTTTCACTTCTCTATAAAGGACATCCGGTTCAACAGCCAGATAGGAAGGATCCTTAGGGTAGGAACGCCTCTTGCGCTTCAGGAATTCCTGACTCAGCTTTCATTCATGTGCCTCTGCGCGTTTGTCAACCGTCTCGGGCTTCAGGCCTCATCAGGCTACGGCGTTGCCAGCAAAATCGTATCCTTCGTAATGCTTATCCCTTCATCTCTGATGCAGTCCATGAGCTCCTTTATCTCCCAGAATGTCGGAGCGAGGAGGGAAGACCGCGCGAAAAAGGCTATGGTATTCGGAATGCTGTTTGCTTTTTCAATCGGCGTATGTATTTTTCTCTTTATCTGGTTCAGGGGTTATCTCGCGACTGGTCTGTTCACCAGGGATTCCGGCGTAATAAAAGACGGCTGGTATTATCTGAAGGGCTTCTGCGGAGAGGCTATAGTAACTCCGTTCCTCTTCAGCTTCATGGGGTATTTCAGCGGCCATGAGAAATCACTCTTCGTCATGCTCCAGAGCATGGCTCAGACCTTTATAGTCCGCCTGCCTGTAGCTTGGTACATGAGCAGCCTTCCACACGCCTCTCTTACAAAAATAGGCCTTGCCGCTCCATGCGCCACGACCTTCGGAATCTGCATAAACTTAGTTTACTTTATCTGGTTCAACAGCCAGCTGAAAAAAGCCTCACAGAAATAAAATATTCTCAATCTCTTCGGCGTTATCCGCCTTATAGGTCGGGTGGACCATCTGAATCTCAGCCGGACTGCCATAGCCATAGGTCACGGCTATGGAATCCACACCGGCCTTCAGCGCGCCCTCTATGTCAAAGCGGGTATCGCCGATCATAACGCATTCGCTCTTTTCCAGCGAATAATCCCCGACAGCGCGGTTGATAAGCCTTGATTTATCTGATGAGAAATCCTTTGGATCCGGACCTATGATACCTGTAAAAAGATCTGCAAGACCTATTTTTTCCATAATGCGGCCGGCATATTCCTGAACTTTCGAGGTCACCACAAAGGTCTTTAAGCCGGCATCGCGGCACTTCGCGAGAAGCTCAGGGATACCCGGATAAACTGTGACGTCGTACATTTTGTTATCGACGTAGAGTGAGCGGAAAATACGGGTTGCCTCGGCAGCCTGCTCCTCGCTCATTCCATACAGGTGCTCAAAGGAGTCCATCAGAGACGGTCCCACGAATCTCCTGAGCTTTTCCTCAGGCTCATCGGCGAAGCCCATCCTGTCGAGGGCGTACTTCGCGCAGGTCATTATAGCATTTCCTGAATCGGTGATCGTCCCGTCCAGATCAAAAAAAATATTCTTATATCTCATAATCTGTAATTATTTTGCCAGCAGCAGCTTCTTGCACAGCTCTATCTTCGCCTCGCGGTCCGGCGCTGAGTTTTCGAAGGTGACGCGTGATAAAATCTGCTCGTCTGAAAGAGCCTCTGTACTGCGCTCCTCCGGTATCAGGCAGCCTGCTGCGAAAAGCCTGCGGCGCATCTCGCGGGCAGTACCATTTGCCCCGTCAAAGACACGGGTGCCGCCGCCGAGGGCAGTCTCGATCTGGTCTTTTACAAAAGGATAGTGAGTGCAGCCGGTAACAACAGCGTCCATCGGGCCGTATTTTCCGCCAGGCGCATAGTCCTTAAGCAAATCATTTAAAAAATCCTGAACTTCTTCAGAGCCCGCTTTTCCGGCCTCCACATACTCCATCAGTCCCGGGCAGGCAAGAGGATAGACCTCCGCCTCCTCACCATACTTGTTCATAAGAGTCTGGAATTTTTCCTGGCTGATGGTCATCGGGGTAGCCATCACAAGGACCTTAGGGTGGTCCATAAAGGAAACAGCAGGTTTAAGCGCCGGCTCGATCCCCACGATAGGGAAATCCGGATATTCAAGGCGCAGTTTTCTTACAGCGGCGGAGGTTGCGGTGTTGCAGGCTATGCAGACGCCCTTCGCGCCATCATCTATGAACTTCTCTACATGGTCGCGTGTCAGCTGAAGCACCTCGTATCTGGATTTCGTGCCGTAAGGCGCATTAGCCGAATCCCCGTAGAAATAGAAGTGTTCCTTAGGCATCACGCGGACAAGCTCGCGGAGCAC
Source organism: Candidatus Weimeria sp. (assembly GCA_051878915.1). GTDB lineage: Bacteria > Bacillota > Clostridia > Lachnospirales > Lachnospiraceae > Weimeria. The sequence continues at coordinate 1,875 of JBJELA010000267.1, read as the reverse complement.
AGAGACTCCGCCCACGCCGGAATCAAACACAGCTACAGGTCTGTTAAGACGGTCGCCAGTCTCAATTGGTTCAAAGATCTCAGCCATTTATTTTACGCCCTTGGCGCCTCCAAAAGATGCAGAGTTAAGGATATTTGTGTCAAAAGTAAATGTCAGATTCTGGAACTTTCTGGCTCTCTTCAACGCGAGCTGGATCAGCTGGTCGAGAAGCTCCTTATAAGGGACTCCCGATGGTTCCCAAAGGTAGAATGAAAGAGAACCCGGTATAGTATTGATCTCGTTGAAATACAGCTTTCCGTCTGACTCGTCGATCATAAAATCGATACGGACTACACCGTTGCAGCCTAGTGCCTTGAATGCGCGGACAGCATAATCCTGGATCTGCTTAGTCGTCTCCTCCGGAAGGTCAGCAGGGATTTTTCTCTGAACAGAAGCCATACCCTTTGAACCGCCTGACTTGGCGCCGTTGCTCTCATACTTGTCCTTGTATGAGAGGATATCCTTGGTGTGGAAAGGCTCCTCGAGAATAGAAGCCCTTGCGCCGCTGTCATCTCCAAGGACAGAGCAGTTGATCTCCTTTAATTTTTCAATGCCGTGCTCTACAAGTACGATCGAAGCATAGGTGAAAGCGTCATCGATGGATTTCGTCAGCTCCTGCCTGTTCCTTGCCATAGAGATGCCGACTGAAGAACCGGAGTTTACAGGCTTGATGATAGCCGGATAGCCGACCTTTGCCTCGGCAGTGTCAAGAAGCTTTTCGATGTCGGCATAATCATCCTCATGGAAGCATACGCAGTCGAGGACAGGAATACCGACATCCTTCAGGACGCACTTCTGGATGTACTTGTCCATTCCGACAGCGGCTGAGGTCACATCACAGCCCGCAAACGGCACACCGAGAGTCTTTAAAAAGCCGACTAAGGTTCCATCCTCCTCGTTCGTTCCGTGAACTACAGGGAAAGCGACATCAACCTCGATATCCTTCATGCCGCCGAACATTTTCTTCGGGTAAGGCGAAAGAACGACCTTGTCGCCCTCGTTAACCCATACGACCTTCTGTGAACGTGCCAGAAGTCCGTCAATGTCCTTGTAAGCCTCGATTTTGCCTATGTCGTCACCGACATAAAACTCATTCTGCTTTGTGATATAGACAGGTATCGTCTCATACTTGTCCGTGTCGATATTCATCAGAGCCTGAATACCAGAAATAACAGAAACTTCATGTTCTACGCTTTTTCCGCCATACATTACAGCAACTCTAGTCTTCATTTTTGTCCTTTCAAAAATAAAAATATCATCATCAATACGCATCCGGCAGGTCATTTTCAAGAAGGATATACTTGTGGCCCTCGCCGGAAATTCCATACGCGCAGTTCATCGCATCCGCGAGATCCTCAAAGGAACGGACCTTTGACTCAGGAAATCCGGAATCGAGCGCGCCCTTCTTTATAGGATCTGTATGTGAGAGTCTGCCGACAAGCAGTATATAGTCACAGTTCGCCGCAGCGTAGGTACCGAATTTATAATTGTAGTCGACCTCCTTGTCGCCAAGCTCGACCATGCCAGGAGTAACAAGGATCCTGATACCGTCAAACATATGAAGCGTCTCGACAGCGGCCTTTGAACCAGCCGGATTCGAGTTGTACGCGTCGTCGATGATCGTAACCTCACCACGCTGGATCATCTGGAGACGGTGAGGCACCGGTTCAATTCTTCTGACCGGAACCCTTAATTTTTCAAGAGGAATGCCCTGCTCGACAGCTACCGCGATAGCGCCGCAGACATTGATGACGTTGTGCTCGCCGATAAGCCTCATCGTAAAGCGGGCAGTCTCGCCATTAGGCGTCGTCAGCGTAAACTCCGTACCAAGTGTCG
>JBJELA010000266.1:0-1829 GCA_051878915.1 Candidatus Weimeria sp. | reverse complement strand
TATGAATACGACTATTGCTTTTGAAAAAATAAACAATCCTTATGCGTGAACTTATAGAACTACGTGAAAATAAACGCTTTTTTGACAATGAGACCGGGCCGCTGCTGCGGTCCTTTTTTCCTAAGAGCAGACTTCTGATCTACTGCGACGGGACTCTTCTGGGAAGAGAGAGCACGGATGAGAAGGCGGAGAGGGAGGCTGTGAAGCCTTCGGCAGTGCTTTCCGTCAACTATTCGGATGATCTGGCTTCGATTCATTTTTTCTATAACGGGAAATCCACTGGCATCTCCTGTCCTCCTGAGAAAAATGCTGTGAAGCGTTCTCTCTACTCGGTGGTGTCGGACCTCACCGGCAGAAGCCTTCCGTGGGGCTCCACGACCGGAATCCGTCCGACAAAGGAAGCCCTTGTGATGACGGAGCAGGGGAAGAGCGACGAAGAGATCAGGGATTTTTACAGGGAAAAGTATTTTGCCTCTGAAGAAAAAATAAACGAAAGCATCGAGATAGCCCGTGCCGAAAAGCAGATACTGTCTCATTTTCCGAATACCGTATCATTTGAGGGGCACAGTGACTACAACCTTCAGACAAATGGCTACAGCCTGTACCTGGGTGTGCTTTTCTGCCCGTCCATCTGCCTGTACTGCTCGTTTTCCTCGCACCAGATAGACGCGTATTCGTCGCTGGTTCCGGGGTATATAGCTGCCCTTAAAAGGGAGATAGATTTCGTATCGGAACGGTTTAAGAACAGAAGGCTCGACTGCATTTATTTTGGAGGCGGAACGCCGACGACACTTTCCGCGGCGGAGCTCGACGATATTTTTTCGTACATAGAGAAAAAATTAGACTTAACGCACCTGGCGGAATATACGGTGGAGGCCGGAAGGCCGGACTCGATTACTGCCGAAAAGCTCAGGGTCATGAAGGCTCATGGCATCACGAGGATCTCTGTGAACCCTCAGACCATGAACCAGAAGACGCTTGATCTGATCGGAAGACGTCATACGGTTTCTGATATTTTAACTGCTTACGAGCTCGCGAGGTCGTTTGATTTTTCATGCATCAATATGGACATGATCCTCGGTCTGCCCGGTGAAAACGTCGGTGACATAAGGCATACGCTCTCTGAACTGAAGCGGCTTTCCCCTGACAATCTGACTGTCCATTCGCTGGCGATAAAGACGGCGGCGCGGCTGCGGCTCGAGTGGGATAAGTACGAGGACCTTGATTTTACTAATTCTGTCGCGATAATGAATGAGGCTCTTATGACAGGGCGTGAGATGGGCATGCATCCCTACTACCTGTACCGCCAGAAAAATATGGCCGGCGCCCTCGAAAATGTCGGGATGGCGAAGACCGGATACGACGGCATCTATAACGTCATGATCATGGAGGAAAGGGAGAATATCGTGGCACTTGGCGCGGGCGCCGCGTCAAAGAAGGTCCGCTCTGACGGAGCTGGCGGAATCCGGATCTCCCGCTGCGAAAATGTCAAGGATATAAAGAATTATATTGACCGCGTTGACGAAATGATTGAAAGAAAAAATCTGCTTTTTTCTGATTTATGAATATGATATAATCCGGGTCTGACACTTTATAAAGCAGAGAATGACCTCAAAACCTTGATTTATAAGGATTTGCAGCCGTTTCTTATTATTTTTTTATCAGGCTATAGCCTGCCTGCTTGTGATTTCCGTACCATTTGTCAATTCCTGCTATTTGGTACGGAAATCGACAGCGTGTTTACTCGTAATTTCCGTACCATTTGCCAATTTCCGAGTCAAGTCCTAATTTTGGTGTAAATTCCAACGAACAGTTCATGTATAATAATA
>JBJELA010000265.1:0-1841 GCA_051878915.1 Candidatus Weimeria sp. | reverse complement strand
GATACAGTGATCATGACAGCGATACCAAGGATCATTCCTATGATCTGCTTTGTCTGGTAATTCTTGTTCGCGCTGCCTATGATAATGATTCCGTAAATAGTCAGAGCTACTATAAACACAACAAGTCTGAAATTGTAATTCTTGAACCTGTAATTTCGAAACATCAAATGCTCCCTGTAAAACCGGAGGCATCAAGCGCTCCATCCTTGACAGTCACTATTATCATATCATTTCTGTTCGAGAAAAATCTCTTTTTCTTCCTGATGCTGAAATTCTCGCTGATATCACCGATGCTGATATTTGCGTTTACGATACCGGAGGCAATAACGCAGGCTTTACTGCCTGTGCGCCTGCCACAGATGGCGTTGCCATAGATCTGGCCAAGGCAGACCAGGTTTCCGCCGCACTCTGCTGTGCCGCCCTCGAGTATGTCACCGGTGATCAGAAGGCCGTAGGAACTTGTGACCTTGTCATCAGGTGAGACATTTCCATTTACTATCTTTAAAAAATCATCTGATTTCTCAAAGTAGAAATCGTCCTTCTTCTGGGCCATTTCCTTCTCGAAAAATCTGTCCTTTAACGCTATTACAGTGACAGTAACATCGCTGTTGCGTTCTATGGACTGGATTACCGCCTCGATCTCATCATCAGACAGTCTTCTGCCCTCTAACGCTATCGCCAGGTCAGAGTCACCGAATAATTTTCTCGAATGGGCGAATTTTCTGCAGATAGAGGTAAGAAGCTGCTCTATCGGGATGTCCGGGTTCATGATGAGCCTCAGACCGTTTTTATAACTTTTAAGTACAATATCTTCTGTCAAAGCTGTCTCCTCCATCAGTCAGTGACCGAACCGTTTGATGATATTTCACTGACATCTGATTTAACCTTATTCTCTGATGACTTCACCTTAAAGTAGCATCCAAGAATATCCTTTGATACGTCCGCAGCGTTATGCGAAGTGTAACCATAAGCGATACGTGTCGCAATAGTTATCTCCGGCGAATCATAAGGAGCGTATCCTATGAACAGCGCGTGGTTCGCGTGTCCCGACTGCTGTGCTGTACCAGTCTTTCCGGCTACATCGACAGGGAATCCGTCAAATGTAGACAGGTTCTCTACTACCATTCTCATTCCAGCGTGAATAGCTGCCCAGCCGGTAGAGTTGATAGCGTTTATTTTTCTCTTGAGCTTCGGCGCGTACGTCTTAATAGTCTTTCCATCCGGTGACTCCACATGGTCAAGAAGGGTAAGCTTATAGACGTTTCCAGAGCTTGCTACCGCCGTCACATAGCGGGCGAGAGCGATCGTCGTGTAGTTGTTGTCTGACTGTCCAATGGCCGCCATAACAGGGAACTCAGTAGCTATATGCGACTTGTTCTCCTGAATCTCTATCCCGGTCTTTTCTCCGAGGCCATAGAGCTTTGCGTACTTTCTGATACGTCTGATGCCGCGGGCGTCGTTATAGTTATTGTCACCTCCGGCAAGTCTCCAGCCCACCTCGTAGAAGAAGTAGTTACATGAATCCCTGATAGCCTCAGACAGATTTATCGTACCATGAGTTCCAGGATATATCCAGCACTTTGGCTTATTGGAAACCTTCTCGAAAACACCCTTGTCGGTGATAGTCGAAGTCGTAGAGATAACACCCTCAGAAAGTCCGGCTGTCGAAGTCACGAGCTTAAAGGTAGAACCTGGCGCCGTGCGCTGCTGTGTAGCAAAATTATACAGCGGGTTCGACGAGTTCTGAAGCAGATAAGAATAGTATTCATTATCTACGGTATTCGCGCGCTTGTTATTATCATACCCCGGATAAGAAACAAGTGCAAGAATCTCTCCGGTCT
>JBJELA010000264.1:0-8779 GCA_051878915.1 Candidatus Weimeria sp. | reverse complement strand
AGATATGACGATGTGACCACACTTGGAAGAGGCGGTTCAGATACCACAGCAGTAGCGCTTGCGGCAGTTTTAAACGCAGATGCCTGTGAGATATATACAGATGTAGATGGAGTCTATACAGCAGACCCAAGAATCGTTCCAAATGCAAAGAAATTAAAAGAGATCTCATATGATGAGATGCTTGAGCTTGCTACCTTAGGAGCCCAGGTTCTTCACAACAGATCAGTAGAGATGGCTAAAAAATACAACGTACCTCTTGTGGTACGCTCAAGTCTTACCAAAGCAGAAGGAACAGTCGTTAAGGAGGTAACGAAAGTGGAAAGCATGCTCGTAAGCGGAGTTGCTGTAGATAAGGACGCAGCCCGTATAGCACTTGTTGGATTAAAGAATCAGCCGGGAATCGCATTCAAGGTATTCGATCTTCTCGCTAAGAAAAATATTAATGTTGATATGATACTTCAGTCGATCGGCCGTGAGGACACGAAGGATATCTCCTTCACAGTTGACCAGAACCAGGCAAAGGAAGCTGTTGCAGCATTAAAGGACAGCCAGGAAAGACTTACCTTCCAGAAGATCGTTGAGGAGGAGAACGTAGCAAAGCTCTCTATCGTTGGCGCAGGAATGCAGTCAAACGCAGGAGTTGCTGCGAAGATGTTCGAGGCTCTCGCAGATGTCGGCGTTAACATCCGTATGATCTCTACCTCAGAGATCCGTATTACAGTTCTTATCGACATCGCAGATGTCAATGTGGCTATGAGAGCTGTTCATGACAAGTTCATCGACGAGGACTGATGAAATAAATATTTCTTTTCAGAACAATGAAGTTCTCCGGCAGATTCGTCTGCCGGAGATTTTTTATTTGAAAAATAAACGCAGCTGCGGATGATTTCCTTTATCCGGGTGACTACAGCTGAATTTTTCGGCTTCTGGCAAGGGATTTTCATCATTTTTTGCGTTGAAGCCACTAATTGTTCACATTTGGTTCACAAAATGTTGCAAAAGTACAATAAATTCAAAAAATTTCATACAAATAGCAGTCAATATGCACAAAAATACAGTATGTAATTTGTGCAAGGTGCACAAAAAATCCTTGACATCTTATTTATGTTGTTCTAAAATTCGGAAAAAAGGGAGAAGAAAGGAAGTGACGGTATTTGGATGCGCTTGTAAAGTCGCTGAAGGCGGACATGAATGTCGAAACAGTATTTAAGATTCCGATATTCGGTGGCATTCCTGTTTATGAATCAGTTGTTGTAACCTGGATCATTATGGCAGCTGTGCTTATTGCCTGTCTTCTGCTGACACGAAACCTGAGCGTGGAGCATCCGGGAAAGAGACAGCTCGCTCTTGAAAGCTTTGTAGAGTGGCTGTACAGATTCTTCGGAGAGACGATCGGAGAAAAAGGAAAACGGTACGTCCCTTATCTGGTGTCGGTTCTGATTTTTATCGCTATTTCGAACCTGATAGGAATTATCGGTTTCAAACCACCGACGAAGGACATGAATGTGACTGTGGCGCTGTCGCTTATGAGTATTATCCTCATTGAAGCCAGCGGTGTCATTGAGAAAGGGCCGAAACGGTTCGCGCACAGCTTTGCGGAACCTATGCCGATTATAACGCCGATAAATATCCTTGAGATCTTTATCCGTCCGCTGTCACTTTGTATGCGACTGTTCGGAAATGTACTCGGCAGCTTCGTTATCATGGAACTTTTAAAGCTGGTTATTCCGGTTATCGTCCCTGCACTCGCATCATTGTATTTCGATATATTCGACGGCCTGATACAGGCCTATGTCTTCGTCTTCCTGACGTCGCTGTTTATACGCGAGTCAGTCGAATGATGGAAAGATTACAACATTGGAAACAGAGCGGCCGGGCGGCCGCGACATATTAACTTTTATTTTTACAAGGAGAACAAAATGAGTTCAGCATTATTTGTAGCAATTGGAGCCGGTATCGCAGTTCTTACAGGAATCGGAGCAGGACTTGGAATCGGAAAGGCAACAGGAAGCGCAGTTGACGCAATCGCAAGACAGCCAGAGGCATCAGGAAAGATCCAGTCATCACTTCTTTTAGGCTGCGCCCTCGCAGAGGCAACCGCTATTTACGGTTTCGTTATCGCTCTTCTTATCATCCTGTTCCTTAAATAATCAGGGAACTCTGCTGCGGCTGGCTTTCCAGCCGCTAAAGTGACAGGAGGATAGAATGCTAAAGGTAAATTTCTGGGACATCCTCTTTACGATTGTAAACGTACTTGTCATTTACTGGATCTTAAAGAAGTTTCTCTTCAACCGTATTAAAAAGGTGATAGACGACAGAGAGGCAAATATCAGGGATCAGTTCACTGAGGCCGGCAATCGTAAGAAGGAAGCCGATGAAGAAAAAGCTAAATATATGAAAAAACAGGACGCTGCCGAGCAGGAAGCTGCTGCGATCGTTAAAAAAGCAAGGACTGAGGCTGACAAGATCTACGATAAGAGTCTTGCCGAAGCTCAGGAAGAGGCTGATGCGATCAGGGCAAAGGCAAGGACCGATGCCGAGAACATCAAGCAGAAGAACCTTGCTGAGAGCCGTGAGGCTATCAGTGCTTTAGCTTTGATGGCAGCCAAGAAGATCCTGGAGAATGGTGATAAAGATGCAGCAGACAGCAGTACACAATAACGCGGTGGTCTTGTCTGAACTGCCAGTGGAGAGATCCGAGGTTTCAGGTGTCCTTAAGTCGATTGAGTCTGAGCCTTTATATATGGAATTTTTGATGAGCCCGGTTATTTTTTACAGAAAAAAAGAAGCTGTTGAGAAAAAGATTTCAAAGGCAGCAGGCCTGTCAAAGACCATGACGGATTTTCTCCTTGTGATGATAAGAAATCACAACGAGAGAATTATCCCGGACATTCTCCGCGAGTATCTAAGGCTTGAAGACGAGAAAGCCGGAATTCTTAAGGCTGAGCTGTTTTATACTGATGAGGGCGATCTGGAGGCTGATAAGAAAAAGGCAGAGGTCTGCCTTGAAAAGCTTTTCCCGGACGCGAAATTCGAGTTTTCCGTCCATCAGGACAAAAACCTCATCGGTGGCTACCTCGTCATATGCAAGAACTTTGAGATCGACAGAAGCTACAAAGGGCAGCTCAGACAGTTGCAGAATAGATTATACGGGAGGTGAAGATTATGGCAGCAGTAAGTGCTACCGACATTATCTCCATCATCAGGAGTGAAATAGAGAATTTTGATGCTGACTTCGAAGCGAAGGAGACCGGTCAGGTCATAAGTGTCGGAGACGGTATCGCAAGAATATATGGAATTGACCATGCTGAGTACGGCGAGGTCGTTGTGTTCGACAACGGCGTAAAGGCAATGGTCCAGGATATCAAGGAAAATGAGATCGGTGTCATTCTCTTTGGACGTGACAGCGGAATCCACGAGGGAAGCCGTGTTGCGCGTACAGGTAAGAGAGCCGGTATCCCTACAGGTAATGCCTTCCTTGGCAGAGTCATCAATGCACTCGGTGAGCCGATTGATGGTGACGGCGACATAAAGGAAGATGAATACCGCCCTGTAGAACATGAGGCCCCTGGAATTATAGACAGGCAGTCAGTCGATACTCCGCTTGAGACAGGAATCCTCGCTATTGATTCAATGTTTCCGATCGGCCGTGGACAGCGTGAGCTGATCATCGGAGACAGGCAGACAGGTAAGACGTCGATTGCTACTGATACTATTCTTAACCAGAAGGGCAAGGGCGTTATCTGTATCTATGCGGCTATCGGACAGAAGGCTTCTACAGTCGCGAGAGTTGTCGAGACACTGAAAAAATATGACGCGATGGACTACAGTATTGTCGTAGCCGCTACTGCAGCTGATCCGGTCGCCTGCCAGTATATAGCTCCTTACGCAGCTACTTCTATGGCTGAGCATTTCATGGAGCAGGGCAAGGATGTGCTCGTGGTTTATGATGACCTTTCGAAGCACGCTGTTTCATACCGTGCCATCTCACTTCTCCTCGGCAGATCGCCAGGACGTGAGGCGTATCCAGGTGATGTCTTCTATCTGCATTCAAGACTTCTTGAGAGATGCGCCAGACTTTCAGATGAAAAGGGCGGCGGTTCAATAACAGCCCTGCCTATTATAGAGACACAGGATGGAGATGTTTCGGCTTACATTCCGACAAACGTCATCTCTATCACAGATGGTCAGATCTTCCTTGAGACGAAGCTTTTCTTCGAGGGACAGAGACCGGCCGTAAACGTAGGACTTTCAGTATCCCGTGTCGGTGGCGCGGCTCAGACAAAGGCGATGAAGAAGGCGTCAGGTACGATACGTATCGACCTCGCCCAGTACAGAGAGCTCGAGGTATTCACACAGTTTGCCTCAGATCTCGATGAGACGACAAAGGCACAGCTTAATCACGGAAATGCCCTGATGGAGCTTCTGAAGCAGCCTCTCAACCATCCTCTTTCGATGGCAGATCAGGTTATCACCCTTGTCCTCGCCCAGGAAAAATTCTTCGACGACGTAGACAAGGCTGAGATCAAGAAGACTCAGGCTGATGTGATCAAGGCTATCAAGTACAACGCGGCTGATGTCTACAGCACTCTTGAGGATAAAAAAGAGCTTACAGATGATCTGAGAAAGAGGATCATCGAAACGGCAGATAAGTACAAAGCATCGAGGTGATCTGATGGCTTCTACTAAAGAGATAAAAGACAGGATCTCAAGTGTTCGTGATACTTTAAAAATAACGAATGCGATGTATCTGATCTCATCCTCCAAGCTTAAAAAAGCAAAAAAGGCACTTGCCGATACCGAGCCGTTTTTCTATTCGCTGCAGCGGGCAGTTACCAGACTCTTACGTCATGTGCCTGAGATGACCAGTCCTTTCTTTGAGGATAAAGATCTTCACGATGAAGAGAAAAAGGTCGGACTTCTGGTTGTCACAGCGGATAAAGGTCTCGCGGGTGCCTATAACCACAATGTCCTGAAGATTATGGAGGAAGAGCTGGCAAAGTACAAGGATGCAAAAATCTACTGCATGGGCCAGATCGGAAAACACTATCTCGAGGCAAAGGGCATTGCGATAGATACTGAGTTCAACTTTGTCGTCCAGAATCCTAACCTTTCCCGTGCGAGAAGCATTACAGAGACTCTGGTGGATGACTTCCTTAAGCACAGGGTGGATGAGGTCGTCATGGTCTACACCCGTATGGAAAACGCGATGACCGAGGTGGCAGAGGTAAGACAGCTTTTGCCGCTTGTCCGCGGAAGCTTCATCGATGACAAAGTAAAAAATCTCCCGGTTGATATCCCTATGGAGACTATTTCATTTGTCCCATCAGCTGAAGAGGTCATGGCCCGAATTGCTCCGGAGTATGTGGTCGGATTTGTCTACGGCGCGTTAGTCCAGTCGTTCTGCTGCGAGCAGAATGCCAGAATGACAGCCATGCAGTCGGCAACCGACGCCGGAGAAAAAATGCTTCAGTCTCTAAGCACTGAATATAACAGAGCACGTCAGGCAGCTATTACCCAGGAGATCACTGAGATAGTTGCGGGTGCCAGAGCTCAGACCGAAAACACATAGGTCGTAGATCGAACCATGTGCGAGGTCGTTCTCTGAGATTAGCGAGAGCGAGCGAAGCGAAGCACGAGCTTAGCGAAGAGAACTTCTTTGATAAAAAACACATAGGTGAGATCAGGCGTAGCGTAGATTGAACCATGTGTGAGGTTGTTCTCTGAGATTAGCGAAAGCAAAACTGAATATTCCCTGCAAGAAAGGAGAATATATGACAGGAAAAATCGTACAGATTTCCGGACCGGTCGTAGATGTCGTCTTCGAGGATGACAATCTTCCTCCGATCCGTGAAGCTCTGTCAGTAAACAATAATGGAAAAAAGTGCATAATGGAGGTGGCTTCCCATCAGGGAAATCACGTAGTACGCTGCATCATGCTGTCTGCCTCTGAAGGTCTCTACCGTGATATGGAGGTCGAAGATACCGGAAGCGGTATCAAGACTCCGGTCGGTGAAAAAACTCTCGGAAGACTTTTCAATGTCCTTGGCGAGACAATTGATGACGGCGAGCAGATAACAGGTGCACCGGAATGGGAGACTCACAGAGAGCCTCCGAAATTCGAGGATCAGAAGCCTGCTACTGAAATGCTTGAGACAGGTATTAAGGTCATCGACCTCCTGGCTCCATACGCAAAGGGTGGTAAGATCGGTCTGTTCGGCGGCGCTGGTGTTGGTAAGACAGTCCTCATCCAGGAGCTTATTTCAAACGTAGCCACAGAGCACGGCGGCTATTCTATTTTCACAGGAGTAGGAGAAAGGTCACGTGAAGGTAACGACCTCTGGACAGAAATGAAGGCAAGCGGTGTCCTCGAGAAGACCGCGCTGGTCTTCGGTCAGATGAACGAACCGCCTGGTGCTCGTATGAGAGTCGCAGAGACAGGTCTTACAATGGCCGAGTATTTCCGTGACCACGACAACAAGGATGTGCTCTTATTCATAGATAATATCTTCCGTTTTACACAGGCTGGTTCTGAGGTATCAGCTCTTCTCGGACGTATGCCTTCAGCCGTTGGATATCAGCCGACACTCGCCAACGAGATGGGTGAGCTTCAGGAGCGTATCGCTTCTACGAAAAATGGTTCCGTCACTTCGGTTCAGGCCGTTTACGTACCTGCCGATGACCTGACAGATCCTGCTCCTGCTACTACATTCACACACCTCGATGCTACGACGGTTCTTTCCAGAAAGATCGTGGAGCAGGGTATCTATCCGGCTGTCGATCCTCTTGAATCAACTTCCCGTATCCTTGAGCCTGATGTCGTAGGTGAAGAGCACTACGAGACAGCAAGAAGAGTTCAGGCAATCCTTCAGAAGTACAACGAGCTGCAGGATATCATCTCTATCCTCGGTATGGAGGAGCTGTCAGATGAGGATAAGACTCTCGTTTACAGAGCCCGTAAGATCCAGCGTTTCCTGTCTCAGCCGTTCCATGTAGCCGAGCAGTTCACTGGTGTTCCTGGAATCTATGTACCGGTAGAGGATACAGTAAAGAGCTTCAAGGCTATACTCGACGGTGAGATGGATGAATATCCGGAGAATGCTTTCTTCAACGTAGGAACAATCGAGGACGTGAAAAAGAGAGCAGAGACACTCTGATGATACAGACTGCTTTTCCGGTATTTAAGATACAGGACAGGCGGTTCAAAGAAAAATAGCAGAGACACTTTAACAGGAGGTGCCGATGTTTTATTTAAAAGTAATAGCTGCGGACAGGACATTTTTCTCAGGGTTTGCAGAATCTGTGACATTCCAGTCGCATGACGGAAGACAGCAGATCCTTTCCCATCATGAAAATATGGTCATAGCACTTGACGAGGGCATGATGGACATAACTCCGGCGGAGCATGCCGGAAACGGTTCTGAGGCAAATGGCGACGGACACGAGACAGGTCTGGCCGGAAGAGGCTTCGCAGAGGTAATAAACAACCGTGTCACGATCATAGTAGAGTCGTGCGAAAAACCTGAAGAGATCGATGTGCGCCGTGCCGAAGAGGCAAAGGAGCGTGCAGAGGAAAAGATGCGTCAGAAGACAAGCATCCAGGAGTATTATCACTCCCGTGCTTCACTCGCGCGTGCGATGGCGCGACTTGCCGCAGCCAAAAAGAACAAATGAATAATTAAAATGTGAAGAGCGTCCGCCCTTTTAATGCTGCAGTACAGCATTGAAGGACGGACGTTTTTTTGATGGAATCCTGACTGAAATTTTCATGAAACGCACTGTTCATTATGGTAAATATACATTAAAATAAATTTATGATAATCAGCGGAATGCAGAAAAATTCAAAGAGCGTCATGCTTGTCGTGATTTTCACAGTCAGTATCAGTATTTTTATCTTTGCGTATTCAGCCATAACATATAGATATTACTATCCGCAAAAGCAATGTGAGGTAATGTCAGAAAATACGGCTGAATACGTATTGAGCGAAGGACAGCATAAGATCTCAGATATCAGGAATTCTTTGGAAGGAACAAATGCCAGGTACTGTATAGCAGTTGAAATATCAGGCACAAAAGCAATGGAATTCAATAAAAAAAATATCGGAAAGCTCAAGATATCAGGGAATGTCGATGAATATAACGCAGATGATGATGCAGCGCTTTTAAGCAAAGATCATCTGCAGATGATGACCACGGTTGGAGACAGGAAGTATATTGTTTCTGGCGGAGTCAGATATAGAGTGATAGGGCTCTATGAGGATACTGATGACGATGCATTAAAGAAAACAGGCTTGTCACATTGCTTTTAGTGTCAGCAATTCTGGCTGCAGCTGCGTCATCTCTGGCATTTTTACTTCTGAAAAAAAGCTCATGGCTTACAGATATCAGGCTAACTTTTTGGGGTGGACTGCATTTCTATCCAGTCGTGCTGGCGACAGTGTCAATCCTTATTCCCGGCGTTCTGGTAACAGAGATGCAGTACCTGGCAAAAAGGAAGAAATATGTTTAATTAGCAGCGTTCAGATACCGTCGAAAGAAAAAGATGCTATTGAAGATGTGAAAAGATATAACCTGAATAATGCAGCACTTGAACTCGATATTTTAAGCTGCCGGAATCAGATGAAAAAAGTCAGAAAAGCCATCATCGAGAAAGAAGTATATTATGGTGTGATTGCTCTCGTATTTATTTTTTTCTCTGTTATGAGTATGATCTGTATGATATTACTGTTACTTCTCTCATGAGCTGTCACAGGATTACTCTCTAACCCTGTCACAGCTT
>JBJELA010000263.1:0-1855 GCA_051878915.1 Candidatus Weimeria sp. | reverse complement strand
CCTCGCGCATATTTCTGGCGGCGCCGAAAAATCTCTTAGGCATATAAAGCGCTGTCGGATCAAGTCCGCCTGAAAGTGTTCTTCCTGATGGCGGGACTGTCAGGTTGTACGCCCTGGCAAGTCTGGTGATGGAATCGAGGAGGATCATCACGTCCTTCTTATCCTCGACCATTCTCCTGGCGTGCTCTATTACCATCTCTGAAATTCTCTTGTGATTCTCAGGTGTCTCATCAAAGGTAGACGCTACCACCTCTACATCTGCGGTTCCATCCTGATTTGCCTTTGCGATGGTCTCCTTCATATCCGTGACCTCCTCAGGTCTCTCATCGATCAGGAGGATTATCAGATGAATCTCAGGATTGTTGTGCATTACCGAGAGAGCGACCTCCTTTAAAAGTGTCGTCTTTCCGGCTTTTGGCTGGGAGACGATCATTCCTCTCTGTCCCTTTCCGATAGGGGATACGAGGTCCACGATCCTTGCGGCAGCTGAGCCGCCCTCTCTCTCAAGTCTTATTCTTTCATTTGGAAAAACAGGAGTCAGCTTTTCAAAAGGTATTCTCTTTGCGTTAATGTCCGGATTTTTCCCATTGACTGAATCCATGAAAAGTAAAGCGCCGTACTTGTCAGTCGGGTTATTTTTCCTGGTTTCGCCTGTGAGCATATCACCGGTACGGAGCCTGAATCTTCTGATCTGAGAAGGGGATACATAGACATCGTTCTCATCTGTAGTGTAGCCGTTCCCACGTAAAAATCCAAAGCCGTCAGGAAGTACCTCGAGCATTCCCTTACATGGACGCGCGTCTTTGTATCTCGGGATATCAGCCTGCTCTCTCGCGGCCTCTCTTGCGAGCTCCTTCGGAGTTGCCTCAGTAGAAGCTGCTGCCTCTGTCACCTCAGCCACAGCCATCTCTTCGTTAGTCTTCCTTACCTCATCGGCGCGGTTCAGCTGAAGCTGATTATGATTTGTCTGTGTCTGGTTATGGTACTGGGTACGGTTATTTTTTCTGTTGTTTAAAGACTGTCGGCGGTTATCGTTATTTGATCTGTTTATTCTGCCGCGGTTTTCCGTACGCTTTTCCGACTGCTCTCTGCCCTGGGAAGTCCTCGGCTTCCTCTCGGTTTTTCCGTTCTTTTGTGCAGAGATCTTATCAGTTCCTCTGGTCCTTCTTACAGAAGGCTTCTTCTCCTCTTTCGAGGTTCTGTTTCTTCTGCTTTCCTCTTCCTTTGCAGTTTCCTCTTGTTTAACTGCTTCCTTCGGATTCTCCTCAGACAGGTTCTCCTTTATCGGATTCTCCTCCGCCGGTTTCTCCTCTTTTAAGGTTTCCTTTGAAGCTGCTCCGTTGTTCTCATCAAACTGAAGAAGGATTTCGATAAGCTTGGCCTTTCTGATATTTGAAACGCCCTTTAGTTTTCTCTCCTTTGCGATAGCCTTCAGTTCCGGAAGCTGCATTTGATTATAGGTTTCTTTAGTTGCCATTCATTTCCTTTCGTAGAAAAAGATATATTTAATTATAGAATTCATGGATTTGTATTTGAAATGAAATCTGAATGAGATTATTATAGTCAAAACGCGAAATGATTTCAAGTGTATAGCACATAGATTTTGCCGGAAAAATAAAAGCTGCCGCGGACTGCGGCAGCAGTTTTTCCAGAAACAGCTTTATTTTTCTATCTTTTCCTCATCGAGGTTTATTTCCTGTGCTACAAGCTTCTCTGCGCCATACTTCTTTCGGAGAAGAGGTTTCTGAATCTTACCGGTAGCGTTTCTTGGAACCTCGTCAAAGATAATGCGGCGCGGTCTCTTGTATCTCGCGAGTGCCATGCAGAACTCATTGAACTCATCCTCTGTCGCGGT
>JBJELA010000262.1:0-8839 GCA_051878915.1 Candidatus Weimeria sp. | reverse complement strand
AGCGGTGTACCTGAATAGTCAAAAACTTGAATGGGTTAGGCCCTGAATAGTAACTGTAAATGTCAAAAAAGGACATCCTTCATTTTTGAAAAAGATAATCCAGTCATTTTTTTGCAGAAACGACTTAATTGAAACTCGTCACTAAATCCAAAATTATCAGCAACATTTTGTTGAGAAGATACAAATGAGTTTTCAATGCACTCCCTTATTATGAATTGAAATCTGATAATATCAAGCATCTCCTTTAATCCATAGCCTAAATAATGTTTAAACATTCTTCTGAGGTGTCTATTACTGAAATATAAATCATTCTCCAGATTCTTTAAAGGATACATTCCTCGACTTTGAATAAACAAGTTACATATTTTAGCCATATCTTCTAACACCTTGTCTTGAGACGCCTGTTGTGAATAGCATTTTTCAAACCAGGTTATCTTATTCTCAAAATCCATTCCTGTAGTCACATCATAAAAATCTTTTATTTTCATACTGCCTATATTCGACAATTCGTTAACATAACTCAACATTGACACGGTATTCCCACAGCCAAAAATCCGTTCAAATCCTCCCGGCAGGAATCTAACGCCAAACACATGTCTGCTTAGCAGCATGTCATATGAAAAGTATTCCAATTTAGTTCCGCTTCTAATTACTAATGTATCTGAAAAAGCTTCATCAGGAAAGAAAATCAGATCTGTACACCCATCTGGAAACACCGGAAACGCCCCCATTGCCATACCATTGAAGCAATAATCATATAAGCATGACACCATTCCTACCAGTAAGGATTCATCGTCACTAACTATATATCTCTTATAAGAAGGGATTTTTTCGTCAAACTGAAACGGTAGATAAATATTGCTTTTTGTTATTACATCAGTATTTTCACACATTCTATACTCCTCCAGATATATAAGCCTAAAAGTGATGTATTTCTATCTAAAAAACAGTTCGGTTGACAATTTGGAAGCAGTCTCTCCATGCTATCAACCGTCCTTTCCGAATGTTATCAGGTATTCTTATTATAGCATAAAAAAGTTGAAATAAAATGTTTCTACAGCATTCTTACGCTGATTATATTATAATAATCTAGGCATGTATCATATTCAGAGCAAACAAAAAAGCAGATTATTAAAACTCTAATCTGCTCTGAATGTGATACTGCCGGATTGTACCAGGTCGCGTAAAGGTAAACGTCCACACTTTCATGACCCCGACCATATAAAAACAGGATATAGATCAGCACTGCCAGATATATGGCAAATAGCACAAAATTATTATCTATCACAGTCAGCCTGTTTTTCCAAGAACAGCATACCCATCGATAGACACCGTCAGCCTATACCTCCAAGAACAGCTCCAACTATAAGCACGATGAAGCAGACCGGAGTGAAGACGTACTTTGCGAGTGGATAGAACCAGCGTCCGACCGGCTTTTTCGTTCCTTTATTTACCTCGCTCTCGACGTACTTTCTGTCGCAGAGGTAGTAGAACATTATCGCCATAAGTCCGGCCCCTAGTGGGCATCCATAGGTGCTCGCAATGTCCATCCAGTTTGAAACAATGCCCTGAATAAAAAGTGCTGTCACAAGTCCGATCCCGCAGACTATTATACATGAGATTTTTCTGCCAAGGTGAAGCTTCTCCTGAACAGTAGCGATTGGGGTCTCATAGAGGTTTATCAATGAACTTAATCCTGCAAAAAATACCGCTACAAAGAAGATTATCGCAAAAATTCTTCCGCCTGGCATTCCGTGGAATAGATGAGGCAGATAGATAAACATAAGCCCGGGACCGCCCTGGTCAAGCTTTGCGCCGGCTGCTGCCATGGCTGGGATAATAACCAGCGAAGCTATGACAGCTGCAAGTGTATCAAATACTGCAACCATCCTCGCTGAGTAGACGACATTATCGTTTTCCCCGAGGTATGAGCCATAGATCAGGGTTCCGCTCCCGGCGATAGACAGCGAGAAAAATGCCTGTCCCATCGCATATACCCAGGTATTTATGTCCTTCAGCTCATTGATATCTATTCTGAAAATATACCGGTACCCATTCAGCGCATCCGGCTGAAATGCCGTATAGACCGCAAGCCCGACGAACATGGCAAAAAATACCGGCATCATGATCTTATTGGTCTTTTCAATTCCCGCTGATACTCCGAAAATCAGGATAAGAAACGCCAGTATAAGGGCTATGACAAGCCAGAAATTATTGCCGAACGCAGAGGCTGTCTTTGAAAAGTCTCCTGCATAGTCTTCTATTTTATCAGAAGAGATATCCTTTCCCGTAAACATTCCCGCCATGTACTTTATGATCCAGCTCATAACGACGGTATAGCCGACTGCCATGCACCACGATACGACTGCCGGAACCATTCCTATGGCGTTTCCCGCCTTCTCTTTTCCAAAGCGCCTCTTCATCACGGTGCCTGCCGCGTCAACCGGGCCGCTCCTTACAGCGCGTCCGAAAGCCATCTCTCCGATAACGCCGGTATTTGCCAGGAGTATGACAAAAATGATATATGGTATCAGGAAGCTCCCGCCGCCATAAAGTGAAATTCTGGTAGGGAACATCCAGATATTGCCCATGCCGACTGCTGAGCCGATACAGGCAAGAATAAAACCTCTGTTACTTGTAAAATTCTCTCTGTTTTCCATTTCAAATATATAAAATTATTGCAATACAAAGTCCCAAAAGGAATCCGAAAAAAACCTGGAGCGGCGTGTGTCCCACAAACTCCTTGAGCTTCTCCTCAGGAGTAAGGTTCTTCGCGTAGACGACCTCGACCAGGTGATTTAAGACCTGCGACTGCTTTCCTGTCTCACGTCTTACACCCATGGCGTCGTGCATCACGATTATCGCCATGAAGCAGGCTACCGCAAAAACCGGCGAATCGAAGCCCAGCTCCAATCCGCATGAAACCGCGATAGCCGTTACAGTAGCCGAATGCCCGCTCGGCATCCCGCCGTCACCCACGAGCCTGCTCCAGTTGATACCGTGATTGGTTATCGCAAAAATAATCGTCTTTAAGACCTGCGCGGTAAGCCATCCGAGGGCACCTGCGATCAATATCCTGTTTGAAAATATCTCTGTGAAAAATTCCTTCATGATTTTCTCAGCCCGCTTTTCTGTTCCAAATTTTTTTAATCAATTAAAATACCACCGTCTTTAAATGGTTCTATTCTGTCAGACTACAGTTTATTATAAAGTAACGCGTTTAAGAATAAAAGTGCTGCGTTTATTTTTTACATGATTTTTACTCTGCCGGTTTCCCGCGGTTTACAACTATTATTCCCGCGCTGACGAGGATCAGTGAGAAAAGTGACGCGAGGCGGAAGGCCTGACTGTATTCTCCGAGGATAACGGCTGACAACAGTACCCCGATCACCGGGTTTATAAAGCCAAATATTGAGATACGGCTTACCGGATTGTACTTCAGAAGGATTCCCCAGAGCGTGTAAGCGCAGGCAGAGATGAATGCCATATATGTAAGGAGCAGGATCCCGGCGGCCCCGGCTTCCCCGAAACCCATATGTCCGCCTGCGGCGCCGCCGCCAATGGCAAGAACCAGTCCGCCTGCCACGAACTGCCAGCCTGAAAGCGCTACCGGATTTATATCCTCTGACCATCTCTTGATAAGTGACGAGGAAACAGCGGAAAGAAGCGCGGAGATCAGGACAAAGCCCTCTCCGTTAAACGCGAAATGCATCTGAAGCGAAGCTCCGTTCAGCTGTACGATAAGCACTCCGGCAAAGCCAAGGACGCAGCCGGCTATTTTTCGAAGAGACAGCTTTTCCGTGCGAAAAATGAGTGCAGCGACGAGGATCGCAAAAAAGGTATTTGATGTCTCGATTATCGAGGAGCTGACTCCGGTCGCGTGCGCGAGTCCTATGTAGAAGAAGAAATACTGACCTGTGGTCTGAAAAAGCGAGAGGATTATGACCTTTGGAATCCCGCCTGCGCTAATCGTAAGCGCCCTCTTCTGTATCAGGCTTCCGGCGATAAGCACCATCACTCCCGCGAAGAAAAATCTGATCCCCGCGAACAGGATCTGTGAGGCCGTATCATCAGAGGCGACGCCAAAGAGCGAATACCCTGCCTTGATGCACGGAAACGCGCTGCCCCAGAGGAAGCAGCAGATAAACGCGAATAAAAATACTATCGGAAGTCTGGTCCAAAATGCTTTTTTTTCTTTGATTTCTGTACTCATACGTTCAAATTATAGTATAAAAATTTTAATCTGTCACCTCGAAAATAAATTATGTCGTTTATGGCTTCCAGGCTGTATTTTAAGAAACTAAAATGCTGATGTCCGTAAGACCGTAATGATTCTTGACATTTAATTTATTTTTGATACACTTTTTATTGATATGATAAAAATAATTATGCGCGGTAAGCAGCGCAGTTATTTATCATTTCTCTGATAATAAAATTTCAGGAGGCTTTAAATATGTTTTTTATGCCCGTGTTTGACTCAATTCTCTGGATTTACCTGTTTGTGGCGCTTGGACCCGCTATCTATCTGATGAGCTACATCTACAGACAGGATACGATTGAAAAAGAACCGGCCGGTCTGCTGTGGGGCTGCGTTGGCCGTGGAGTCCTGGCCGCGCTCCTTTCTATAATTCTTGAGACTATCGGTCAGAGAATCATGAATATCAGCCAGGTTAATCAGAATACCCTGATTGGCGTCATGATCTTAAACTTCGTAGTTGTCGGTGCAGTCGAGGAAGGCACGAAATACGCTCTGATGGGACGCTACACCTGGAACAAGAGTGACTTCAACTGCCGTTTCGACGGCATAGTCTACGCCGCTTTCACCTCACTCGGTTTCGCCGCCTTTGAAAATATCGAATACGTCTTCCAGTACGGTCTCTCAGTAGCTCTTCCGAGAGCGTTTCTTTCGATTCCGGGACATCTCGGATTCTCGGTTATTTTTGGCTGCTTCTACGGCCGTGCTAGACTTGCCGCAAACCAGGGCCGCCGTTTCAAAATGTACGTTGAGATCATCGTCGGCTATCTGCTCGCGGTTCTCCTTCACGGCACCTACGATACCTGCGCCACAATCCAGAGCGGCACATCTACCCTGGCCTTCATCGGAGTCGTTGCTGTCCTCTACATAATAGTCTTCAGGCTCGTAAAGCACGAATCAAGAACTGACGAATTCATCGACTGATGAGTCTTATCAGATTTTTCTGCGTCTGGCTGGAATATACAGCCAGACGTTTTTTTTACGCATCGGGCAGGCTCAGATCACAGCTTTGCCAGAACTGCTTCAGGACATCCTCTACCGTATCTGCTGTGACCGTTTTTATTTCATCCCACTCCTTCGGGAAAAGTGACCTGACATCGGGACTTAAGTATCTGTCATCCAGAAGAACTATGATTCCCCTGTCAGTTTCTGTCCTTATCAGACGGCCGGCTGACTGGAGGACCTTATTGACAGCCGGATAGAGATAGGCATAGTTAAAGCCCTCTCCATATTTTCTGTCAAAATAACCGCTCAGGATCTTCTGCTCGAAGCTTACCTGCGGAAGCGGAAGACCGGCGATTATGACACCGATAAGCAGGTCGCCTGTCAGGTCGATCCCCTCTCCAAAAATTCCTCCCGCGATGCAGAAGGCAGCAAGGCTTTTTTCTCTGTCCTTCTTAAACTCTGTCAGGAACAGATCCCTGTCATTTTCTCCCATCTCCTGAGTCTGGCAGAGCACGTCACATTCGGCAGAGGAAAGCCTCCCGCTTATCTCGCTCATTATGGCGTATGAAGGGACGAAGACCATATAGTTGCCTTTTTTTACCGAGATGATCTTTCTGATGTATAAGGCATAGTCCTCATACATCTGATCGGAGCGCTTCCTGTAGACGCTTGTTACGCCGCTTCCCGCGACGATAAGCCTGTTCTTCGGATCAAAAAGGCTCTTCGCGTAGATTGAAAAAGGCTTCTCGACAGTGCATGAAAGGCTCCTGTAATAGTGAAAAGGCAGAAGCGTCGCTGAAAAAAGCACCGACGACCTTGCCATCGAAAGTTTCCGCTGCAGCTGATTCGACGGATCAATGCAGAAAAGCGTGACCTCCGTATATTTTTCGCTGCTGTGCACCTTTATCACATAGCTTTCATCAAGCTCCTCATAGACCTCCAGGAAAAATGAAAGCTCAAAGTAAAGCTCCCGCAGGCTCTCAATTCCTTCATATCTGTTCTTTGCGTCATCTAAAAATTCATCAAGCGCGCTCTTTAATCTGAGAAGCTTCGGCATCAGAAGATTAAGCTCACTGACGATAAAATCCGCCTCTCCTCTTCCCTCAAAGGAATCCTTTAAAGCCCTCTGCACAGAAGAGATCTTCGACCTGAGCTTCGAGAACACCTTTGGAATCGGCTTTTTTGCCTTCGCTAAAAGAGAAGTATCTATCGAGGCGCTGAACATTTTTCTACCGCGCTCAGGCAGATTGTGCGCCTCATCTATAAGCAGCACGTATTTCCCATTGTTCTCCGCCGCGAAAAATCTCTTCAGATAGGCCTTGGGATCGAAGACATAGTTGAAATCACCGATGATGTTGTCACACCAGTCACAGAGGTCGTACTCTAACAGATACGGGCAGACCACAGCCTTTTTACCCTGTTCTCTGATCACCTCTCTTGAAAAAATATCCGTCTGATTCAGCAGCTCGTAAAGCGCGTCATTTATCCTGTCGAAGTGTCCCTTCGCGCAGGGGCATTTTTCCGGATCACACTCCACAGTCTGATTTATGCACATCTTCTCCTTTGATGTGAGCGAAACCGTCTTTCCGCGGTAACCTTTTCCCGCGAGAAGCTCAAATGCTCCGATCGCGTTTCTGGCTGTCATAGTCTTTGCGGTCAGATAAAAAATCCTGTCGCAGAGCCTTTCTCCCATCGACATTACAGCCGGGTAGATCGTAGAAAGTGTCTTTCCTGTGCCGGTCGGCGCCATCATGAAGAGAAGCCCGTTCTGCACGATACTCCTGTAGATCGCGGCCATCAGATCAAACTGGCCGTCCCTGTACGGGAATGGAAATTTCAGACCATGAATTGCGTTTATTTTTTCAAGTGAAAAATAATACGAAAAATCAGACCAGCGCTTATACGAATCGATAAGCCCCGTGAAGAAAAGCGTAAGCTCCTGCCTGCTGTATGTGTTCGTGAATTTTTTTATGACCTCGGTTTCAAGGTTGCAGTAGGTAATCGTGATGTCGCAGCTGTCGAGCCCGTTCGCGCACAGAAAAATAAATCCGTAACATTTTGCCTGCGCGAGATGCAGAAGCTCTGGCTCCTTCTTGAATCTAAGATCCTGATAAGTGCCCTTTATCTCGTCTATCCCGGTTTTTTCAGTTTTTCTGATATGTGGGAAAAAACCCTTATCGAAGGTGTAAGCAGAAAGGCCTGAGTCAGTTTCCGGTAATTTATTGGACGCAGACTTCTCCTTATAGATGATGCCGTCGGCCCTGCCTGATACCACGAGATCATAGTCGCCCATATCGACACTTACACAAAGTGGCACCTCGGCATGATAATCCACGCCGCCGCTCTTCTGTATTTTCTTGTGTACGCGGCTTCCGGCCTGCATGGATTCAAGGGTATCCCTGACCTCCATGCCCTCGGTGATATCTCCGTTTCGGAGGAGAAACTCAACGAGGCGTCTCACCGAAATATTTATCTGTGGTTTCTCACTCATTTTTACTGAATCCGCCTAATTAGTCATGGTATCAACTGATGATTTATTTTTGCCTTTGACCTCGACAAACACTTTGTTTGGAAGGCAGGTGATCGACTCTCCGTTCTTTGACTTCCTGCCCTGATGGACGCAGATCTGGTCCGGGCAGTCGGCACTTTTCATATAGACCTCTCCGTTTTTTATGACAACGGTATTTGTGACTTTGCCATTCGAATCCCTGATTACTATCGTCCGGTCCTTATCCAGCGGATAGGCACCGACCTGCTTGCCATCGTGAGTGACTACCACGGTGTTTCCCTGCGTTCTGGTGCTGTAAAAGAAGACGCAGAAGAGCCCGAGCAGGGCCAGAATGACTGCAATTACTATTATGCTTTTTTTGCTGATATAGGTGTTTTCTTTCATATCAATTTTTTAATTTTACAAGGCGGCTGTGAATGGCGGCACTCAGTGATCCTGTGATAAGGCCTGTTACAATGCCTGAAACTATGAGGACCGGAAGATAAAAAACAATATTATAATTGGTGACAAGTATCGCGGCACAGATCAGCTGTCCTGTGTTGTGAGACACGGCTCCTATCACAGAAAGCGGTATCATTTTTATTTTTTTCAGCTTAAAAAATAAAAGCATAACAAAATAACTCAGGATTCCGCCAGCCAGGGAATAGATGATGCTCATGCCGTTTCCGAAGAGCAGTCCTGAAAGAAAAATCCTGCAGATGGAAATAAGAAAAGCCTCACCAGGTGTGAACAGATACAGAAGTATCACTACAACCATATTCGCAAGGCCCAGCTTCATTCCGGGCACTCCGAAGTTGATCGGAATTAGTGTCTCTACATAGCTTAAAATTAGAGAAAGTGCCAGGAAAACTCCCAGCGATGCGATTCTCGATGATTTTTTCATGCGTTTTCTTTCTAAAAACAAAAAAGCCTGCAGCCGAAGCTGCAAGCTCTGATACCAGAGGCAGAAGGACTTGAACCCTCGACATTTGGTTTTGGAGACCAACGTTCTACCAACTGAACTATACCTCTATAAACAAAATTCCCAATAATTTTACATTATTGGGGAGAATTTGTCAAATACCTTTTAGTACCAAAAGTACCTTCAAAACTTCATACATCATCGCTTTCCTTGTTCCCAAAGATCTTTG
>JBJELA010000261.1:0-1866 GCA_051878915.1 Candidatus Weimeria sp. | reverse complement strand
GTTTATCATGGTACTAGGTGAACGCGCGTCCTCCCAAAACTGCTATGGAACAGATTGAGGCGGATCAGCGCAGGCATATGCGTCACGCCCTGCTGATCTCTATAAACTGTTCCATTCGTTCACCGTCCTTCGGGGAGGAGTCATCACAGGATTCAAAAATCCCTTAGTCCATGCGGACCGCGGATCCCTTCATTCTGCCAGAGGGCTCATGACTTACGCTGATAGGTCACTGCTCTCCCTTCGGACAATCAATACTTTAATTCAAAATTAATGGACAGGCAATTTCCAGATGGGTGTTATTTCACGATATTCAACAGATTGCAACATATATGATGGGTTATTAAATAATAAATAATAAAATCACCTGAGAATGTTCAGATTCTTTTCAAGAAATTTTTAAGGATTATACCTGTTAAACCGAACTATACTGGTGCAAAAGTCAATGTAAACCGGTGCAAAAATCAGGCCAGGGTGTCATTTTCTTCTGACAATCCCGTGCTCTATCAGCTCTGCAGCCATCGATGCGAGCTCCGCTGTGTCGATACTGCGCCCCTTACGGAGGCATTCCTCGTAGATATAGACTATAGAATACAGAAAACCTTCGACTAAGCAGCGGTCAGATCCCCTGTAATACCTGCTGAACGCCTCGGAGGTAAAGACACCGTGCAGGAACCTGGTGCGGAATTCTGCCGACTTCTCCCCTGAAATAAGGAGGGCGAGGCTCTCCGGAGCCGCGGCGAGATAGTCATAGAGCGACTTTATGTCTGAAGTCAGATCACCTGAAAATCCGGCTGCTGCCTGACCTACAGTGTAATCGCAGAGCTCCATCAGCGCATCCTCAACTGTCCTGTAATGCAGATAGAAGGTCTTCCTGTCGACTCCTGCGGCGCGCGAAAGCTCAGCAACAGAAATATCCGCGATATCCTTCTCCCGCACGAGAGAAAGTAGTCCCGAGCGTATTTTTACGAGAGTTTTTTCAATTCTCCGATCCATTCAATTCTCCTAATATCTCTAAGATTTATCAGTCTCTCCCAGAATCATCCAGCAGATGTGAAGCAGCTGCCGTGCACTGACGCCGGCAATGTCACAGGCATCATCCTCGGAAAGTGCAAAAAGCTCACCTACCGTGTTTATCCCGGCACGCTCGAAGGCCTGCACCGACTTAGTCGGCAACTCGAGCTCCGAAAGAGGCGTATCAGGATAAATAAGCCTCTCGTCGTCAGGCACCTTTAAGGCCTCGACATAGCCGTACGCGCTTTTTACTATACGTGAAAGCAGCTCTGAAGGGCTTATGCCCATGACGTCCGACAGCTTTTTCATGCCTTCTTCTTTAAAAAATGCCCGCTCTCTCTCATCTGCGGTCACGACATCATCATCCGTCAATTCACTCAGAAAGCTGATCGCCTGCTGCATCCATTTCAGCTCCTCTTCTCTGCTCTCGTACAGCTGCCGCAGTCTGCTCTGGGCGTCTATATAATCACGGCCCAGCACGAGATCACGCTTTCTACTCCTTAAAGCTCTGATGGCCGCATTTTTCTTAATGGAGACATTCGACTCAGAGATTCCGAGCCTCCCAGCTACTTCACTGAGGCTCATTCTATTCTTATAATAATACTCAATTATCCGCTGCTCATCTTCATCGAGGACCTGCTTACCGACAGCGGAAAGCGTCTTCTCGAAATCCTTCGGGATATATACGTCCTCTCTGCCACAGATATCCGCCGCTAGGTCGTCCTGCCACGAAGGATGCAGGTGCTCAGCTGTCTGGTCTGCGTTCTTACCGTTATTCTGCTTCAGACCCTTCAGAAGCGTCTTAAAAGTAGACTGGCTGATGCCCTGCTCTGCAAGCGCCTGAGATAACGGCCT
>JBJELA010000260.1:0-1876 GCA_051878915.1 Candidatus Weimeria sp. | reverse complement strand
CTACGACATGGAGGCCTCCGGCATATACGCTGCATTAAAAAATGCCGTAACCCCGGACAGGATCACGATCATGAAGACAGTGACCGACAGTGGTTCTCCTGATTTTTCAAAGACAAAACAGATGCTTGAGGACTCAGCCGACGCGGTCTGTGACTGTATAAAAAGAACTCCCGCGGAGCCTGAGATAAAAAAAGCTGATGACAGCCTTGCCAGAAGGCTCTGCAGCGAATTCAGGTGCTCAGAGTCAATGAGCATCCAGCTTTCGCAGTTCATCAGGTACATGGAAGTCTCTGGAAACCACGACCTGCTTATGGAAAGGATTTCCGAATTATCACAAAAAGGCCTGCTCCCCGCGCCAGACAGACGGCACGGCAAACAGGCGCTTGCAATTCTTATGAACCTTATGTAGTAAAAAAGCCACCGCAGCGGATCCAGGACGTCTGTAACGTCAGAAGCCAGGCTGCGGCGGCTTTTATTTTTTATGCATGGATCACTATGGTTACGGCCTGCACAGGAAGTTAGAGCCGTCAACGCCATAGAAGTCGTTATTGTCTCCGCGGTTCGCGAAATTGATGCCGAGCACAGGATTGCCGTTCGAATCAAACGACTGAAAATAGTAACCGCCGAACATCTCGACGTGGTAGATTCCCTTGTATCTGCCATTATTTTCACCAGTCTCAAACAGCAGGTCGCCGACTACAAACTTCCTGGCCTGGAAATTCTTATAAGAGGCGGCGCCAACCTTCTTTCCCTTTCCGACCAGATACTTCGCGAGGTCGGCTGCAGTAGGCGCGTAATATTTGTTCGCGAGGTAGATACCCCTGCTCCTGTAGGCTCTCCAGACGAGAGACGAACAGTCATAGTAGCCCTTGAGCATTCTCTTCGGCTGACTGTAGGTGCTCTTTGCGGCATAGCTTCTGGCCCATTTGTAGACAGCAGCTCTGTTCGGGCTCGCGACATTGATGACGGTACCTGAATATAAAACATTATTATCGCCGTAATCAAACGTAACCTTTATTACAGCTGAACCGACCTTTAATGCCTTGATCTTACCGGTCTGGCTCACAGAGACGACAGACGGGGAAAGGCTCTTATAGGTAACAGTCGCTCCTTTAGTGCTCCCTTTGATCTTCAGCTGCCTGGTATTGCCCTTTGCCATGAGATAGGCGCCCGAGCTTATGTGAGCAGGCTCTATTACCGTGACCTGAAACGAAAGCTGTTTTGTACCGAGATCAAAGGTAATGGTTGTCGTTCCTACACCGTAGACAGTAAACTGAAGGGAATTGTCATAGTCGATCTCAAAGTCATAGGAGTCGACCGTCATTTTTGAATTGGAGCTCTGGACATTCGATATAGCATCATAGCTGAAATACGCTCCCTTCGGTACACCGGTAAGAGGTATGCTTCCACTGGCCGAGTAGGAGTTGCTCCAATCGTCGGGATTTCCCAGAAGAGTGATGCTCGTCTGTGACAGCCCGATAGCTGAATAGTCTGTTACCGGCTCCTCATCATCGTCGTCAGAGACGTCATCATCGTAATCATAACCATCGTCAGAGCTGTAGCTGCTGTCATCTGTCGGATCGTAAGCAAACGCGCTGACCGGCGTAACGACTGAAGCCACCATTGCCGCGGCAAGAACCGCTGCCAGACATTTTTTGAATCTCATTTCTTTTTCCCTCACTTAAAATCACTGTTTACATATTACATAAATACCAGAGTCACTGTAACAGTATTGTCAATAATGTAAACTCAATGTTAATTATTCCATAAAATAATATCACTTTTCTCCGCAAATATCATTATGTATCTGATTAAAAACACGTTACTATTCACGGCATGCTTCTGTGGGAGTTCACGACGGACGCACTTGTGCGGA
>JBJELA010000259.1:0-1876 GCA_051878915.1 Candidatus Weimeria sp. | reverse complement strand
ATATTTTTCATATAGATCATTTCCCTGAGAGTGGAAGCGACTACCCGGTGAGGATCTTTATCTACAACGACGAGGTCACGGTGACTCTGGACACTTCGGGTGACGCTCTGCATAAGAGAGGCTACCGCAGGGAGACAGGTAAGGCTCCGATATCCGAGACGATAGCGGCGGCTCTTATTATGCTTACTCCGTGGAAGGCGGACAGGATTCTTGCGGATCCGTTCTGCGGCAGCGGGACTATCCCCATAGAGGCGGCGCTTATCGCGGCAAATATCGCTCCTGGACTCCACAGGCATTTCGCGGCTGAGGGCTGGACGAACCTGATAGATAAGAAGCTCTGGGCCGAAGAGAAAAAGTGGCTGCGCGAGGCGGTAGATACCGATGTAAAGACACAGATCTTCGGCTCGGACATAGATCCTGACATGATCCGCATCGCAAATGAGAATGCGGCGAGAGCAGGAGTAAAGCAGCTTATCAGCTTCAAGAGGTTAGACGCCGGGGATTTTAAGATGAAAAGTCCTTTTGGCTTTATGGTCACGAATCCTCCATACGGTGAGAGGCTTTCAGAAAAGGAGGAGCTTCCTGAGCTCTATAAGAAGCTTAACAGATCATACAGAAATCTGGACAGATGGTCACTGTATGTGATAACTGCCTGGGAGGACGCGACTAAGTTTCTTGGCGGAAAGCCTGACAAAAACAGAAAGATTTACAACGGTATGTTAAAGACCTACTACTATCAGTACATGGGCCCGAAGCCGAAAAAGGGAGAGATAGATGGGAAGGATTGAAAGAGCGGCAGTCCGCCTTACCGCGATCCTCTTAATTGTCTTCTCGGCAGCCGGAATCTTTGTCCTCTGGACGAAGCAGGGCACAGGCGTTATGGCGCGCCAGAGGACAGCTGAAAAGAGCGGCTCTCTGATGGATTACCTGAAAGAGACGGATGATAAGACCGAGGCAGTAGAAAAGCTTCATTCGCTCCGCCTCGTGCTTCCGGTGCGGCACAGCGCAGATTCCATTAAAATCACCGCGGACAATCTCTATACCGGTTATACGATCACGATCCCTGATATTTCGGCCTCGTACTTCAAGGACTATCCGGTATCCGGAAACGGAGAGTACATAAAGGACCTGACGTATGAGATGGATGGAAACGACGGCATACTTACTCTTACTACTGACGAGCCGATCTTCCTCGAAAAGTCTGTATCAGGCTCCTATGTGTTCTTTGATTTCAGGGACATCAGGAATTACTTTGACAAGGTTGTGGTAATCGATGCCGGACATGGCGGCAATGACAATGGATGCATGGCTGACGGAGTCTGTGAGAAGGATCTGACACTCTCGATAGTAAAAAAATTCAGGCAGCTGACAGACAGAAATTCCGTTAAAGAAGTTAAGGAATATGGAACTGATATAACATCGATGCAGATAGACGGTATAGGAAAGGTTGGATTTTTCTACACGAGGCTTTCTGATAAAAAGGTGTACCTGCGGCCGAGAAGAGAGATGGCGGAGCAGCTTGGGGCTGACCTGTTCTTATCCGTACATATCAATTCGACCTCGTCCGGAAGGGAGTCGACGATCAACGGAGGCCAGGTGCTCTACAAGGCCTCTGACAAGACAGGCGAGTCGAAGAAGTTTGCGGACATCGTTATGAAGCAGATGGCTGAAAAGCTCGGCTGCCGCAGCAGAGGCGCGATCGCCGGAGACAACATCTATATCGTGCGTACCGCGAAGATGCCGGTCGCGCTTGCGGAGATCGGATTTATCACGAACAGTACCGAGAGGAAAAAGCTTATGTCATCTGATTATCAGAATAAGACTGCACAGGCTCTTCTTTCGGCGATAACAGAATACCTGAGATAAGGAGACGGAT
>JBJELA010000258.1:0-1877 GCA_051878915.1 Candidatus Weimeria sp. | reverse complement strand
AAAGGAACGGAGACAATTATGAAGAAAAATCAATGGATCAGTGATGTCGATCCACAGACAAAGGCAAAAGACTTTGGCATCGCGTCCCTTACGGATGCTGAGCTGCTGGCGCTCGTTTTAAGAAACGGGACTAAGGATAAGAATGCTTTGGAGCTGGCAAAGGAAGTGCTTTCTGGCGCTGAAGGCTTCTATTCGCTGATGGAGGCTCATCGTGAGGATCTCACCCGCGTAGAAGGCATTGGAGAGGCGAAAGCCTTTCTGCTTCTTGCTGTGGCTGAAATCGCAAAGCGCGCTTATACGCAGAGACGGAATATCTCTACACAGATAGAGAGCCCGAAGCAGGCTGCTGACTACGTGATGCAGCTGCTGCGGTACGAGAAACAGGAGTATGTGATGATGCTCCATCTCGATACCAGGCTTCACGTGATTGGAAAAGAGGTACTTTTCAAAGGAACCTTAGACCAGTCGATGTTTTCTACAAGGGAGCTTTTCTCCTCCGCGTTAAGGGCCAGGGCAGCGCAGGTGATACTTTTTCACAATCACCCGAGTGGAGACCCTTCGCCGAGTGAATACGACATCATGGTTACGAAGAAGACTAAGGAGGCCGGAAGGCTTCTCGATATTCCTCTTTCAGACCACATAATCATTGGGGATTTCAAATACTACAGTTTCAGGGAGCAAGGGCTCCTAGACTGAGGCAGTTTCAGGAGGAAAAAATGACTAACGGTTACGGAATCGATATGGGCACGGGCAATCTGAAAATCTACAGCCGTGCATCAGATACGGTAACTCTGCAGAAAAATACTATCGCCATCGTAGAGGGAAACCAGATGTATGCTTACGGAGATGAGGCCTACTCCATGTATGAGAAGGCACCTGAGAACATCGAGGTTTCTTTCCCGATAGTAGGCGGTGTCATAGCAGACTTCGACAATATGCAGACGATGCTCCTTGAGGTTTTAGACAAAAATATTGACGCGAAGCTCAAGGGTTCGGATATCGTTATAGCTGTTCCGACGGATATCACAGAGGTCGAGAAGAAGGCATTCTATGACATGTTCGCGAAGACGAGGATAAAGGCAAGGAGTATAAGGCTCTGTGAGAAGCCGCTTGCTGACGCCTTAGGTCTCGGAATCGATATCACGGAGCCTACAGGTGTCATGGTCGTAGATATGGGCTGCGACACAACTGAGATTTCAGTTATCTCGCTCGGAGGACTCGTCCTTTCGGAGCTCCTTCCATACGGCGGCAACAATCTTGACGATTCCATCGTGACATACATGAAACGCAGATACAATCTCGTCATCGGCAGAAAGACCGCAAAGATGCTCAAGGAGAAGATCGGCCGCGCCGTTGAGGCCGAGGAGGGTGCCGAGCCTATGAATATCACTATAGTCGGACGTGATATCGTAAGCGGCCTCCCTATTGAGATGGAGATCTCAGATGAGATCATCTACCAGAGTATAAAGGACGACCTCGCAAATATCGGTTCATCCATCA
Source organism: Candidatus Weimeria sp. (assembly GCA_051878915.1). Taxonomy (GTDB): domain Bacteria; phylum Bacillota; class Clostridia; order Lachnospirales; family Lachnospiraceae; genus Weimeria. The sequence continues at coordinate 377 of JBJELA010000258.1, read as the reverse complement.
GAATGATCCTCGAGAAGGTTCCGCCTGAACTGGCAAAGGATATAGTTCATTCAGGAATCTACATCACCGGCGGATCATCACAGATAAGCGGACTTGGAGATCTCTTCAGCTCAATGACAAATATCAATATGATCGTTTCAGATGAGGGTGAGGAGACAGTTGCCTTAGGCCTTGGAAAAGTCCTCTCAGAGGACAGATTTGACAGATTCGGATACACGATGAAGTCGAGGATATTCAGCTAAATCATGGATAAAAAGAACAGGATCAATATACCAGGATACATAGTGCTCTTATTTCTTGGACTTTTCTGCATTATTATTCTGTTTTACAGCTTTGCGACTGGATTTTCAGGCGGGATTCTTACGGCAGCGGCTGAT
>JBJELA010000257.1:0-8918 GCA_051878915.1 Candidatus Weimeria sp. | reverse complement strand
ATGCGGGCTTTTCTTTGTGTGCAATGGGCTTCAGGGTTAATCCGTGAATAGTAACAAGCTTTTCTTTTGATACTTGATGATGTGACAGAATTTTGTTATAATTCAGCTATAAAGAAAGGAGAGAATCCTATGCCAGCAATTAAATCAAGTGCAGAATTAAGAAATAACTACAATGCTGTTTCACAGCAGGCTCATGAATACCGCGAACCCATTTTCATTACAAAAAATGGAAAAGGCGATGTGGCCGTCATGAGCATAGAATATTATGAGGACTTACAGGGCAGGCTTGACCTTTACGGCAAAATAGCGGATGGCCTGGATGATATTAAGACTGGAAACACCATGCCCTTTTCTGAGACAATGAAGAAATTACGGGCTGGTAGAAAAAGATGAGCTATGAAGTAAGGATCACGCGAAAAGCCTTCCGGGACATGCAGGACGCCGCGGACTATATTGAATTCGAAAATATAATACGGATGCCGCAGACAATCTTTTGGATACAGCGGCAGAAATGATTGGAAGCCTGTCGGAATATCCGGAGAGGTATCATCTTTCCGAGGATACTATATTAAGGAGCTGGGGGATCAGGCATTTTCCTGTCAAGAATTACCTTGTTTTCTATACAGTTATGAAAAATACGGTTTATGTTGTCCGCTTCCTACATCAGCGCCGTGACTGGATCAGCATCCTTCATCAGGAGGGCGTTGATTATGAAGAAGAATAAAACAGGAACAGCAATGATTTAAAATCAGTATAGAGGCATTTTCAGGGCACTTGCCATAACAGGCAGGTGTCTTTTTTAGTGCGGTAACACGTTGGTGACAGGCACTGTTAAGACACTCAGAATAGTGACATTGACGTGATAGGGGTGTTTCATGAATGTACAACCGTAATCATTCTTTACACTCTTTACCTTACCTGAGAACATGTATGCAGCTCCCTGCTTAGGGTGGTGTTTCCAGTCAACTTTTCTTTTGCTGCTGCCCAGGGACTTTGTGACACTCACCAGCTTTGAAACTGGCTTATATTTCGGTTTGTACACATGAGTTACAACACCTGATAATGGGTCGGTAACTTTGCCTTTTGTTGTAGAGAACTTATTACCCTGCAAAAATTTATATTTACGTTTATTATAGAAAAATATGGCATTATACAGATATTTGTTGCTTAAAAAAAATCCACTGACAGGACTTCCTATCAGTGGACTCGTATTACGACTTATCAGAATGTATTACTTCTCTTTGAATACAGCTACACTACCAGAACCTAAACAATATCCCTTCTTTAATTTGATAGGCTTATTGTGCTCATCCGTAGCACCCTTATATCCCGTTATCTCCAGATATTTTACGACAGTTTTACCTTTCTTCAGAATTTTTGCAGCTGGCTCGGCATCATCGCCATAATTAACATCAACTATTTTTCCTTTTTTATTAAAATAATATGTAGTTGCATAGTCTTCTACGAGAATTGTATATCCCTTTGATGTTGTTATTGTACCATCATTATACTTTGCTATCTTCAGCTTACAAAATCCATTCCAACCTCCATCTGAGCCATCTGCACGTTTTGTCTTAGCTAACTTGATAAGTTCTGCCTCTGTCTTATATTTAATCTTCGGCTTTACTGTAGTTGTCTTAGCAGTAATACTGCTACCCGTAGCTACCGTTGTGTCTGCAAGTGCCGATACAGTTGTAGGAGCGGATGCACCCACAAGAGTAATACCCATCATAGCGACTGCGATTGTTCTTTTCAGATTTAACATAACTTTTTACCTAAGTTGTTAAATACTTTATTTTTGATTACTGCTGCCGGTACTCACGTCGCCACCATCACTGCTGCAAGAACTGTTGTGAAAACTTTCTTCATTGTTCTGTTTTTCATATAAAATCCTTTCCGCACCTCTTTTGGATGCTACTATGTTAAAAAAACGTCAATACAATTATATTTATATTTATAATGGTATCAAGATATTTCTGGAGAATTTTCAAAAAGTTTCCTATCTGGTCCTTGACATATGTCATATTTGTTTATAAAAATGGTTGACAAAAATGACAATAAGCGCTATACTGCACATCAGCGATTGAAAAAAGAAAAGGAGTTTTTTTATGGCTGATGTGACCACGAACAACGCAAACAGAAGCAGTAACAACACGAAGATCAGATTCATCACTTCGACAGCTCTCATGGCTGCGGTGATATGTATCCTGGGACCGCTCTCAATCCCTATCGGACCGGTGCCGATCTCGCTTACGAACCTCGCAATTTATTTTACGATGTATATACTCGATACGAAGCGCGGTGTTGTGGCATATCTTATATATATGCTGATCGGGCTTGTAGGACTTCCGGTATTCTCAGGATTCCAGGGCGGACCGGAGAAGCTGTTCGGACCAACCGGTGGCTACATAATCGGATTCTTCCCGATGGCACTTGTTATCGGACTTTTTGTAGACAGGTTTTACAAGAAGCGTGTTCTCTGCATAATAGTTATGGAGGCCGCTACATGGATCGCCTATCTGTTAGGTACTCTGTGGCTTGCTGTATCAGCGGGCATGACATTCAAGGCAGCGCTTATGGCAGGCGTTATCCCGTTCATAGCAGAGGATCTGGTAAAAATGATTCTGGCCGCTGTTATCGGACCGACACTCCGCACGAGGCTCAGACGTTTTACAGCACTGGACTGATCAGAAGGAAGTAAGAGTTTTCAGATGGATATTCGTGAATTAACAGATGAGATTTTAGCCGGGAAGAGGCTGAAGCGGGGAAATGACCTTTCATTTTTTAAAGAGTATGATCTGACTGAGCTGAGAAACGGAGCGGACAGGATCAGAGAGACATTCAGCGGCGACAAGGTCGACCTCTGCTCCATCATAAGCGGACGTGGCGGAAAGTGTGGAGAGAACTGCAAATTCTGTGCTCAGTCAGCGCACAATCACACGAACTGTGATGTGTTTGATTTCAAGAGCGAAGACGAGATCTTTGCAATGGCTAAGTCAAATCAGGAAGAGGGAGTCGACAGGTTTGCCATAGTTGATTCAGGCTACGGACCGTCTGATGCCGATTTTGAGAAGATCATCAGGGTCGTTGAGAGGATGCACAGGGAGCTTAAGATTGAGCTCTGCTGCTCGCTTGGCTTCATGACCAGCGAACAGTTCCATCGCCTCCACGTGGCCGGGATCACAGGTATTCACAATAACATCGAGACATCGAGGAGATTTTTCCCGCATATCTGTACGACTCACACCTTCGATGACAAGATCGCGAATATCAGGCGCGCTCAGGCTGAAGGACTTGCTGTCTGCTCAGGCGGGATCATCGGAATGGGAGAGAACTGGGATGACAGGATCGATATGGCCCTTACGCTTTCGGAGCTTCATATAAAGTCAATCCCTGTGAACAGTCTTATGCCGATAAAGGGTACGCCGCTTGAGAATCTGCCGAGACTTTCAGAGGACGATATTTTAAGAACGATTGCAATCTTCAGGTTTATTAATCCTGAAGCTGATATAAGGCTTGCAGGCGGACGCGCGCTGATGGCTGACAACGGAAAATGCACCTTCTCATCGGGCGCGAGCGCCTCGATCACCGGTAATATGCTTACTACCTCGGGCTCTACGATAAAGCAGGACAGAGCAATGCTTGCGGAGCTCGGCAGAGATATCACTCCGGACTGGGAGAGACCGGAGGAGGAGAGATGGGACTTTCACTTTAAATGGAAGGGCGAAGCGGTTTAAAACGCTTCCCTTCTGCCTCACTTAAAAAACGCTTCAGGTTGTTTCCTGAAGCGTTTCTTTTACGCCATCTTATCCTGCAGGTGGAAATGTACATTTTCCGGCATAGCCACCTTCTTTGTATCATCGAAGTGCTTGATATCGTAGTAGATCGAGCTCTTCACATGGTCGGCGCAGAAGTGGGCGCCCCAGATACCGAGCTTTGAGATACGCCCGAAAAGCTTGCGGCGTTTTCCATACTCTTTTCCAAAGACACGGCCAATCTCATCAGAAGATTTATCATCGTAAAAATAAGCGCCGGCGTGATAGAATTCCTCCTGAAGCTCCCATGGCGTCATATTTTTCGGCCTGAAGGTCACGTTCATCATGTCAAAACGGGACCAGTCGTCAGTGATCATACGGCCTGATTTTACCATATCCTCATAGACAGGTGTTCCTGGGTACGGCGTAAGTATTGCCGGCTGCAGCTGGTAAGCGCCTATATCCTTGGCAAACTGAACGCTTCTCCTGATGTCTTCCTTTGTGTCAGCATCGAGGCCTAAAACCACACTTGCGATAAGACGGATCTTGTAGTCACGGCACGCAGCGGCAGCGTCCTTTATATCCTGGATGTTCTGTCCCTTGTGGATGTCGTTTAATGCCTGCTGGTTCAAGGACTCTATTCCGATCAGAACACGAGTCAGATGAGCGTCATGGAGAAGCTGGAGCAGCTCAGGATCCTTTGCCATATCTGTCCTGCCAAAGAAAAATGTCTCTTTGAAAGTTAAATTTTCTTTAATCATTCGACGGCAGATCTCTTTCGCGCGATCCTTGTCGGCAGTGAAATTATCATCCTCGAAATTCATGTACTTGAAACCAAGCCTTTTGTACATGCGGATCTCATCTATGACGTTGTCCACACTGCGCTGCCGGTAAGGCGAGAACATCCTTGAAGTCGTGCAGAAGGTGCATCGGAACGGGCAGCCACGGGTAGAGATCACATTGGCTGCTTCGCAGGGAGTCCTGAGGATCGAATAATCAGGGAAAGGCACCTCATCGAGATTGCAGATTGGAATTCCCTGGACTATTTTTTCAGTGCGTCTGCCCTCGACTACATCGAGGATTACCTTTTCGCCCTCGCCAGTGATGACCTGGTCAGCGTGACGCGCTCCCTCCTCCGGAAGGGCAGTCACGTGCATTCCACCCATTATGACTCTGGCCTTTGATTTTTTATGGATGATATCGCATAGCTCGTAGCCGCGCAGGACATTCGAGGTCATGCAGCTGATACAGAAGACATCGGTGTCCTTAAAAAGCCTGTTGTAAGGCACGGAGCCGTTGAGCTCCTCATAAACGCTCACATCGTGGCCGGCGCGTTTTAAGATTCCGCCGAGGATCAGCGGTCCGGTTATGGAATTGGACTGACCATAGAGCTTCCCGGCAAAGCGGTAGGGCGGAAAGCGTCTTAAGGCTGTGGTAGGTGTAATAAAAACAACTTTCATGAAAATCATTCCTTTGTAATATTTTTAGTTCAGTTGATAAATATATAAACATGTGTTATATTAAATATGTATATGTAAGTATTTTGCATTATATGGAAAGCCATATTCTGTTGCAATTACAGATATTTTTTTCTGTATTTTATTTTTACAGTAATGATTTTCTGTTAAAATAAAACGCGGGATTTCTAAAGGAGCTAATAGTGAAAAATCCGGAAGACAAGAGAGTGATAAAGACCAGGAAGAATCTGAAGCAGACGCTGAAGCAGCTGATGCAGGAGGAGCCCTTTGAAAAAATAACCGTCAAGGAAATCTGCGAACGGGCGATAACGAGCCGGATCACCTTTTATAACTATTACAGTGACAAATTTGCACTCCTGGAGGATATTTTCAAGGATATTGATGATGACTTAAAGCAGAGATTTCATGACAAACAGAAGGTCAACGAGGCTGATGATCCTGTCATGAGCTACCAGAATCTGCTCGACTGTTTCATTGATGTCTACTTTGAGGACATTTCTCCTGTCTCGATAGAGAATAACGCGATGCTTCTGATGCCGTACTACCGTTTTATGGTTGAAAATACGACCTCTATCGTAAAGAGATACATGAACCGGCTGAAACCGAATTATCCGCCGGATAAGATCAGTGTCTTTCTGGTTATGGGCATGTACGGCTATATACATCTGGCGGACTGGGACAAGCAGGACAATAGTCTGTATGAGTCGGCTCACAGGCTGCTTGGAGATCTGCTGAACAGCGGTATTTTTACGAGTGTGTAGAAAACGGCTTTTTAATATTTGGGGTTGCCCTTCAAATATCATTGCGGTAAAATGGAACCTGAGGCAGGCGGGCTGCCTTTAGACTGGAGAAAAAATGCATTTTATAAATGAGATTAAAGCGGGCGAACAGATCAGAGAGATCTACATGGTAAAGGATGTAAAGCAGGCTGTTACTAAGAACGGCAAGCCTTATCTGAATGTAACGCTTCAGGATAAGACCGGTACGATAAACGCCAAGATCTGGGATCCGGATTCACCGGGTATTGAGGAGTTCGACGCGCTCGAATATGTGAGCATCGGCGCTGAATCTCAGGAATACCAGGGAAATATCCAGCTGATCATTAGGCAGCTTTCAAAGGCGCGTGAGGGTGACTATGTGCCGTCAGATTACCTGCCATGCTCGGATTATGATATCGATGATATGTATTCGGAGCTTAAGAGACTCATTGATTCTGTTAAGTCTGATTATATGAAGAAACTTCTGAAGTCATTCTTTGACGATGAAGATTTCAAAAAGAAGTTCTGCTTCGGCTCGGCTGCCAGATCAGTCCATCATAATTTTGTCGGAGGACTGTTAGAGCATACGCTCTCAGTTGCCCGTGTCTGCAATTTTTTCGCAAAGCACTATTCGTTCCTTGACAGAGACCTGCTCCTTACCGCAGCCATCTGCCACGATATAGGAAAAACAAAGGAGCTCTCTCCTTATCCCGCAAATGACTACACTGATGAGGGACAGCTGATAGGTCATATCGTGATCGGCGCTGAAATGGTCCGCGACCATATCAGGGAAATCCCGGAATTCCCTGAGATGAAGGCCCGCGAGCTGATCCACTGCATCCTTGCCCATCATGGCGAGCTCGAGTTCGGCTCTCCGAAGAAGCCGGCTCTCTGTGAGGCCATGGCTCTTTCCTTCGCTGATAATGTCGATGCCAAAATGGAGACCATGCGCGAGGCTATCTACAGCAGCTCAGCTACATCACCGACTGCCTGGAAGGGCATGAACCGTTTTCTTGGAACCAATATCCGTGGAACCTTCCCGGATGAGATATAAGATCAGAAAAAATGGCGCCGCGGCTTCGCGGCGCCATTTTTTTGTTTATGGAGTGGTACGCTCCTTAAGCTTTTACTGTAAGAGCTGCAGTGCCATCTGCGGCAGCTCATTTGCCTGGGAGAGGACGGAGGTGCCGGCCTGCTGGAGAACATTGTCCTTCGTGTACTCAACCATCTCAGTAGCCATATCTGTATCGCGGATACGCGAAACGGCTGTGTTGATATTTTCACTGGTCGAGTTGTTCGTGTCGTATGTATGCTCAAGCCTGTTCTGCGCAGCGCCGAGGGTGGCGCGGATTGAGCTTACCTGGGTGAGGGCGTCATCGACTAAGCTTATGGCACGGTTCGCGCTGGCGTTTGAGTTTACATTGACCTGGTCGAGATAGAGACTCTCCGCGCTGATCGAAGGAATCTCGGCTTCGATCACCTGATCCTTGTTTGATCCGACATGGAAGGCCATCTTGCCGATGTCAGTGACCTTGATGTCGAGAGTTCCTGAATAGCTGTTGTCTGGATCGGATACCTTTACCGTGTTTCCGTTGGAATCTTTTACAGGATTTCCGCTGGAATCCTTTTTATCTATCAGAGCATTATCAAGCAGGAAGCTCATCTCAAAACCGTTATTGTCCTTGATAGTGACTTTTTTACCATCGACAGAGGCGGTAGCGGAGGATGAGAAGCCTTTGGCATCAGCTGCTGTACTGCCTGAGGCAGAAAGAAGGGTAACTACAGCGTCCTTCTGGTTATTCGAGGTGATCGTGGTTGTTGAACCTGAGGTGGAAGGGGTGATACCTGAAGGACTGTTCAGTCCGAAATACTCCAGAGCATTCTGTGCCTTCGAATCAGTGCTGTCATAAGAGATGGAAACAGCAGCGTTCTTGCCCCATGCGTTCCCAAGTACCTCCTCATAGTCATCAGTCTTGATCCCTGAGGTGATCGTGAGCTTTCCTGAATCATCCTTTGTGGCTGTAGCATCACCGAGTTCGGCGGCAGTCTTTAATGCTTCGACAGCCTCATCAGCGGTCATTCCCTCTGTAAGAGTGACTGGCTGTCCGTTAATTGTAAATGTTCCTGCCTGCGCTGCGGTAACATCGCCTGTCGGATATGTCGACGCGGTAATGCTGCCCTTTGTCGCGGCTGTTACCTCAATGCTGTAAGTTCCGGGATCGACTGAGTCCGAAACATAAAGTCTTGAGACGTTATCTGCGTAAACCTTCGTCTGCATATCTCCGTTGAGGAGCTGCATGGTGTTGAATTCTGTAGAAGAAGAGACGCGGTCGATCTCGTCGCGGAGTTCGGCCTCCTCCTTCTGGATCTGGGCCCTGTCCTCAGGAGTGTTCGTATCGTTTGCTGCCTGAACAGCGAGCTCACGCATACGCTGGAGCATCGAGGTGACTTCATTTAAAGCACCGTCAGCAGTCTGGATGACACTGATGCCGTCGCTTGCGTTGTCAGTAGCTCTGTCAAGAGCCTTGATCTGGGCGCGCATTTTGTTGGAGATGGCCATGCCTGAAGGATTCTGGTAAGCGTGATTGATCTTGTAGCCGCTGGAGAGCTTCTCAGTGGAAGCTGCGATGCTGGTCTCGGTCCTTAAGAGATGCTTGTTCGCTATAACTGCGGAGATATTATTATTGATGATCATGAAAAAATAACCGTTCCTGTCCGCACCGCGGTCTGCTCTCCGTGCTGATCCGGTACGACTTATTAAATGTAAAATCCGTTTTACATCTTACTTACATTATTTGTATCGGCCGACATCAGAAAAAATCAACCCCGGATTTACGCCGGCATGAAGATCTGCTGTTTTTCTGCGGTCTGCTTGGGGAGGTGCCGTGAATCAATGTCAGTTAGTTAAGGACAGTAAGACAAGGAGA
>JBJELA010000256.1:0-8954 GCA_051878915.1 Candidatus Weimeria sp. | reverse complement strand
CATATTGCCGAGCTCGTCGCCGACCATGACAGGGATCGCGTACTCTTCCTTCTTCTGCGACAGCTCCTTCATGACTGAAAGCTGGCGGACTGACTGCTGGATAAGCCTTATGTCTATTCTGCCCGCGGCTGCGTCGTCCGCGAGTGATTTTCTCAGGACATTCTCCGCTGTATCGTACAGCTCCTTCTGCGCCTCCGCCATCTCCTGCGGCGACTTTAATGCCTCCGAAAAATCATTTATCAGCTTTTCCCAGCCGTCATCCAGGGTCAGGCCATCCCCGTCTCCCATGCTGTCGGCTAAGACATCAAACGGCTGACGGCCATTTTCTCCATAGAGCCTTGTATAGAAAAATCTGTGGTTTTTGATCACCTGGTTTACCGCCTGAATGTTAAGAGGTGAAACCGCGACTTCTGAATCATTTAAGATCTGATATGTCCTGTCGTCTGCCTCCGCGACTGCCTGCTCTATCTCTGCCTTCTTTGCCTGATAAAGCTCTTCGTCCGTTTCATTTTCGTCTGAATTGCCGCTTTCGGCTTCGAGCGCGCTCGCGAGCCTGTCAGGCGACATCGGCATATATGCCTTCTCGCCGCCTATGGCCTGAAGACGCTCTGGCGTAGCAAGGGCTTTGGCGTCGCGGGTACGCTGCGTCTGGAATTCCTTTTCCTTCTCAAATGCCGTGCTTATCTGGTCTGTTATCGAATTCGTGATCGAGGACTCAGGCTCGCTGAAGCTGTCATCAACAGAGTAGTCCATTCCCTCGTTGCGGGTGGAACGGACTGCCTGCATCAGATTCTCCATCGTGATGTCGGCTCCCTCTGACAGCAGCGCGCCGATCGGCGCTCCGTCCGTTACATCTATCTGATTCATCAGGCGGTAGAGTCCGATAAATGACTGCTTTTCATCATCCGTGATCTTTCCGCTGTTTTCAGCTTTCCAGAGAAAATCGGCATAATCCTGCCCGTCTTTGTCTGCCTTTGAGCCGCTTGAAGCCATGACGCTTTTTATCTCCTCTGTCTTGTCATAGAGCTCGTCCATGGTCATACCCAGCGGATTTTCTCCCTGCTTTATCAGCTTCATGACGACTCCCGGCTTCAGGTTTTCAAAAACCTTCTGCACCTTTTCATCGGCGGCCTTTACCTCTGAAACATTTTCTTCTGTTATTTCACGGTTGTTATACGCGAGGATCCTGACCGCGCGTCGGTTTTCGTCGTTTGCCTCGAGACCTGTCTCATCGAGGATATCGTCAACATTCGCAAATGCCTTCTGTATCGAATCACCTAAATCAGGCCTTACCTCTGTACTTAAGGTCTCATAGGCAGCTCCGGCTTTTTTTGCGAGATCCGTTGCAGTTTTTCCTGAAGCTATCTCACTCAGACCGCTTGAAAAAATACCGTCATATGCCCTGTAGCTCGAGATAAGCGCTGCCGGCGCTTCTTTTGCACTCTCAATTACATCTGTCGTATCATCGAAAAGCGCTGCCTTTGTTATATCATCCGGGAAAAGTGCCTCTCCCAAAGTCTTCTCCTGCGCCTTCAGCTGCTCTACTATGTCAGAAAGCTCTGTCGTATCGATAGAAATCCCCTGCTTTATAAGCCGGTAATTCGCCTCTGTCGTCATTACGAGGCGGGCCTCCTCCAGCTGTCTCTTTGCTGAAACCTGCTTTAACTCGTCTACACTGACAGAGCTCTGCGAGCCGCTGTTTCCGGAATTATCTGAGCCGCTGCTGCCTGAATTTTCTGCCATGGCCTGCCTGAGGTTTTCTATGGTAAGCGGCTTGTCATCTGCTACGACGCTCTCCAGATCCTCATCTGAAGCTTTCGATATGACATCAGCCGCATCCCTGGCCTTATCCATGTCTGAAAAGCCTTTTACCACCATAGCGTCAAGCGGGCTCTTACCCTCTCTTACCGCGTCCGTTATCGCCTGAGGAAGCTCGTCAGCCGTGACTGTCTTTGCTCCATTCATGATATTGAACGCCTGGATATTTTCCTCTGTCAGAGGAACATTGTTTTTTAATAAAAATACTGCGTTGGAGATCTGAGTCTGATCTGCTGTAAGGCCTGCTGCATTTATTTTTTCATTGATCTGCGGGAGGAGATTCTCTATGTCCTTCTCAGTCAGATCTGTCTGCTGCGACATATCTGTATTTCCCGCAAACTCTGCCTTAATGACATTATCCACTGTCGGCTGCTGTTCATTTTTAAGCAGATAAGTGCTGGTATCCGCGCTTATAGTATCCGGAAGCTCCGCTGCCTTCGATACTGTCTCCTTCACCTGCTGCATGGTAGCTGTATCTGTCGGGAGATCCGCGCTCTGAAGCGACTGCTGAACTGCTGAAACTGTATCCGGTGCTGTCTGTGTGCTGTCAGGCTGGGAATTCACAGTCTCTCCCGATGACTGCTTTATCGCGCTCTCTATGCCGTTCGCTTCCGCTGCAGAATCCGACACCGCCTCTACTGCGTCCTTTGATATGTCGCCTGTAATCGACATATCCTTGCCGGCCTTTGCGAGCGTTATGCGGATTTTATCTGATATCGTAACAAAGGTCTTCGAGTCCGTGTCCGCCGGATCAAAGCCATTCTCAACCATTTCCCTGTAGTCCTGCTTCGACATCGTATGTGCAGCGAGGATCATCTCATTCTGAAGATTCTTCTCGCCTGCCCCGGACTGAATCTGCTTCTCATAGGCCTCTGCCGCTGTTTTGATAGTCTTTTTATTATATACTGGCGACTGCATTATTCCATCGCCTTTTTCCAAGACTATGCCCTGTGACTCAGTGTCAGCGTCCACACCCATGAGGCTGGCGCCTGACCCGGTTTTCTTATACTCAGCTATGTATTCAGCTGCTTTATTTGTATTTTTATCTGTCGTATTATTTTTTACTATAAGGTCTTCTATCTGCATAAAGCCTCCGCAGCACTCCCTACTATCTATTTCGGCCCAAACTGCGGTTTCTTTAACTATAAATTCCGACTCTGGTCACCCGACAGCTTCTCATAGTTCACTTCATCATCCTGCGCACAATCCCAGTCAGGATATTCTGCCATGATCGAATCATAGAGTTTTTTGTAGGAATCCTCCTTCCAGACGCGGTATGCATCCTTCCGGTACGACAGATTGCACCTGCCGTCTACCGCGACATTATAGAGCTCGACCGCGACGACGTCGTCTGACTGCGGAAGATCCTGGTTCGTGGAATAGATCAGATAAGCGGCCTCATGGTTTTTGTCGTCTGCCTCGTAGGACGGCGCCATCCGTACTATCATCCCCTGATATACATAGGAATGATAATTTTCCCCATCCTGCTCCATGATTTTCTTTACCGCTTTGTCCATCGCATCCCACGCTGAAACCCGGTGGTCATTCGGATCATACATGTCATCAGGTTCCGTGACATAGTCCGGGGTCCTGCCGACCTTATATGTTTTCGTCCTCCGCTTATAGTAGCGATTGCGAAGCAGGTTATTTTTCTTTCTGAATCTGACTGTAAAAATCTGCCCCTCGTAGGAAAAGACAGTATTATCGTCATCTTCTGCTGAAAAAATAAAATCAGATGCCCTGATCCCTGCCGGCGCGTCCTTTGCCACCACGGCCTTTGGGATCAGGTAGGGCTTTGCCCCATCGAATGAAATCGTAAGATACTCATATGGATCTACCGTGACGACAGCCTTCCAGATCAGCACGACGACTATTGCGAGAAGCGCTGCCGCAATAGTTGTCAGTACCGTTTTTTTAACTGAATGATCGTTTTTCCCGGCAGCAGGCTCTTTTTTCCCTTTCATAGCTATTCCTCTCTACCAGAATAAAGCCACAAATCGTCATCAGGTCCTTCATACCGGATATCATACTTGTCATCGTAGCTGTTATCCTCGTCGCTCTCAGTCCCGTCATCATAGAAATAGTTGACAGTCTGCGCGTTTACAAACTCTTCCTTCTTCGCCTTTACATTCTTTTCGTCTTCTCTTTCATCCGCTCCCGCGGCGTAATTGCTTATGGACTCTACCGCGAGCATAAAAAGATAAACACACAGGAAAAATACGAGTATCCCATAAGGTCCTTTTCTAAGCGAAAGCCTTGAACCGAGAGACTGCCCTGTTTTTTCACGGTAGGCATTGACATTGGCCTGCTCACCCGAGTTCAGTCTGCCGTCATGGTCAAAGTCAAACATCTCGTCAATCGGATCATTTACATCTCTGTTTGAAAAATCATCGAATGACATATATTTTTCCACCTCTCTTTCACATATGACAAAAGCACCCGGACCAGCCGAATGCTCTTTTCAAGTGTATTTTTTTACAATTCCTTCCGTCCCTCAAGAGCACGGAGAAGCGTTACCTCGTCTATGTATTCTAAATCTCCGCCGACCGGAACTCCGCTTGCGATACGGGATACTTTAATTCCTGTCGGTTTTATTAGACGGCTTATATACATCGCTGTCGTCTCGCCCTCAAGCGAGGAGTTCGTCGCGATTATGACCTCCTTCACTTCATCAGATGAAAGGCGGCTCATCAGCTCCTTCAGGCGTATGTCCTCAGGCCCGATCCCCTGCATTGGCGAGATAGCACCGTGCAGCACGTGGTAGACACCCTTGTACTCGCCGGTCTTTTCGTAGGCCGCGAGGTCTCTGGTATCTTCAACGACCATTATCGTGCTGTGGTCGCGCTTCGGATTCGAACAGATCGGGCAGATGTCCTGGTCTGTAAGGGTACAGCAGACCTTGCAGTAGCGGACATTGTGCCTGGCTGACTTTATCGTCTCGGAAAGCTTATCCACCTCATCTACCGGCATAGATAAAATATGAAAAGCAAGGCGCTGAGCTGTCTTTTCACCAATTCCCGGAAGAGACGACAGCCCGCCTATCAGGTCTGAAATCTGCTTAGAATAGTAATCCATCAGAGTGGAAGGCCTCCGCCAAGGCCGCCTGTCAGGCCGCCCATTGCCTTCTGAGTCTCCTCATCTACTTTTTTCATAGCCTCATTTGCCGCTGCTACGATCATATCCTCGAGCATTTCGACATCATCAGGATCTACGGCCTCAGGATCGATGTGGACCTTCTTGATCTCTTTAGATCCTGAAACTGTGATCTCCACAGCTCCGCCGCCTGCAGCCGCAGTGAATTCCTTCTCTGCAAGCTCCTTCTGGCTTTCCTCCATCTGGCGCTGCATTCTCTGCGCCTGTTTCATCAGGTTGTTCATGTTGCCAGGCATACCGCCTGGGAATCCACCACGTCTTGACATTATTAAACTCCTATTCTATGTCTATTTTCATTTCGGATCCGATTCTATATCTATTTTCATATCGGTTCCGATTTTTTTCTGCATATCCCTTGCAGGATCATCTATCTTCTGGAATGTCCGGTTATTTTTATTCAGGGCAAAGCTTACTGGCACCTGTTTACCTATGGCAGTGCTTATTTTTTCTGAAAAAGTATCCTGCTCCTTTTTACAGACATTTAAATCCTGATCACTGTCAAAATATACGACCAGCTCGTCATTCTCTACAAACGGCTGATGCTTTTTATTATACCACCCGCCCTTGAAAGGACCTGACATGGTCTTTGCTACATCCTCGAGGACCGACGCGGCCTCCTTTATATCCTCTGAAACAGCGGGCGGAAGCGGTGTTATCTCGACTGTCTCCTCTGGCTGCTGCTCTGGCGCTCCTTTTACCTGGATCTCTCCCGAATCTATTTTACGCTCGAGCTCATCGATACGGTTTACAAGAGAGTCATAGTCGCTGTCCATCTCAGGGTGCATAAGCCTTATCAGCGAAACCTCCAGGAGCACCCTCTTATCCTGCGCGTAGCGCATCTGACTCTCAAGACCGCTCAGTATCCGGATGTAACGGATCAGGGTTTCCACGGAGACAAGGGCACTGTCCTCGATAAGCTTCTTCTTGTTCTCAGAAGTCATATCAAAGGTCTCCGCCATCTCAGGCGCATTTCTGTACAGCAGCATATCGCGCAGGTACCAGATAAGATCAGAGACAAAGGAATTCAAGTCTCTGCCCTCCATCACCACCGCGTCTGTCACAGAGCTTACGCCCCTGATGTCCTGCGCCACAACAGCATTAAAGATCCGCGAAAGCACCTCGGTATCGACCGCGCCGAGAACACTTAAGACCTTATCATAGGTCAGCTCTTCTCCCAGGTAAAAATTGATGCACTGGTCCAGAAGGCTTAAAGCGTCACGCATCGAACCGTCTCCGGCCTTTGCGATATAGTTTAAGGCGTCATCTGATGCGCTGACTCCTTCTTTATCCGTCAGCTCCTTAAGCCGCGCCGCGATCGTCTCCACAGAAATCCTGTGAAAATCGTACCGCTGGCACCTCGAAAGGATCGTGACTGGTATTTTCTGAAGCTCTGTCGTCGCAAGGATAAATATCACATATGAAGGCGGCTCCTCAAGCGTCTTCAGGAACGCATTGAAGGCTCCGGCGCTCAGCATATGGACCTCGTCGATGATATAGACCTTGTATCTGCCTGCTGCCGGCGGATACTCGACATCCTCTATGATGCTGCGGATATTCTCAACGCCGTTGTTCGACGCGGCGTCAATCTCCATCACATTCATCGAGGTGCCCTCCGCAATAGCTCTGCAGGTGTCGCACTCACCGCACGGACTGCCGTCAGGAAGAGGATGCTCGCAGTTTACCGCCCTCGCGAAGATCTTCGCGACAGTAGTCTTACCTGTACCTCTGGTACCCGTAAACAGATATGCGTGGCCGATACGCCCTGCCGCGATCTCATTCTTCAAGGTCGTGACTATATGGTCCTGGCCCTTAACCTCTGAAAAATTCTGCGGTCTGAACTTCCTATACAGGGCCATATATGCCATACGTCTAAAATCTCCTTTTTATAAAAGCAATTCTGTGCGTTTTGTCAGAGGGCCGCTAATAAGCGTGCGCGAGCGAACAGAAAAACGTGACCTGGTGAGTCACTAACTGTGGCGGCTATTAGTAAACCTAGTCGCCGAAACTAATTCCAATACGTTTTGCTTCCTTTATCATCTTGCATTCCGGATCGACCATCTTGAGCTTTCCTGCTACATCAGCAAGCGGCACGAGCCTGGTCTCTCCGTTTATCATAGCGACCATGTTTCCGAATTTGCCATCCACGATAGCCTTTGCCGCAGCTGAGCCAAGTCTGGTGCAGAGGATCCTGTCGTAAGGGCACGGGCTTCCGCCTCTCTGGGTGTGGCCAGGAACAGTGACTCTGGCTTCAGAGCCGGTGCGCTCAGTGATCATATCAGCGATCTTGTAGGATACAGAAGGCCACTTCTTTGCCTCCTTCGCGAGCTTTTCCTTTTTCTCCTTCTTAGGAAGAGCAGCGTCCTCCTTTGAGATAGCGCCCTCAGCGACAGCGAGGATGGTAAATCCCTTGCCCTGCTGATGCCTTCTCTGGATAGCTTCGATTATTTTATCATCCTCATAAGGAATCTCCGGCAGAAGGATGATATCGGCGCCTGAGGCAACTCCGGAATAAAGTGTAAGCCAGCCGACCTTGTGGCCCATAACCTCAACGATAAATACACGGTTATGTGAAGCCGCAGTCGTATGGATGCAGTCGATAGCCTGAGTAGCTATATTGACAGCTGAGTAGAAGCCAAAAGTGATGTCTGTTCCATAGATATCGTTGTCAATGGTCTTTGGCAGATGGATTACATTCAGGCCCTCCTCCCTCAGAAGGTTCGCCGTCTTCTGAGTGCCGTTACCACCGAGGATTACGATACAGTCAAGTCCGAGCTTCCTGTAGTTCGACTTCATAGCCTCGACCTTGTCAAGACCGTTCTCATCAGGAACCCTCATCAGCTTGAACGGCTGTCTCGATGAACCAAGGATGGTGCCGCCCCTGGTAAGAATACCGGAGAAATCAGCCCCGGTAAGCTTCCTGTAATCACCATAGATAAGGCCCTTATATCCATTCAGAAAGCCATAGATCTCGAGATCATCACCACAGATCTCCTCAAGACCTTTAACAACACCTCTCATTGCAGCATTAAGAGCCTGGCAGTCTCCGCCGCTTGTAAGCATTCCGATCTTCATGTCTGCTCCTTTCATTTGTCATTTATTATATGATTTACTGTCCATGAATGAAACAAATACATGTCCACCCCTGAGGACGTCAATAGTTTCCCATTCCCATTTATTTTTTAGAGAGACTTTTTTTCTCTCAATCACAAGCTCTGCCTTTCCATCGCCGCCGATTAACATCCTGCGTCTGTTTCCCGCTGTGGATGGCAGGTTTATCTCGCGCATCTGGTTTCTTTCACAGACGACTCTGAGTTTCATTCTTGAGAGCGGGGTTTCTTCAGCGATGATAAAAACGCATTTTTTACCGTTTCTCTTCTCAGCAGTCTTGCTTCTCGTAAGCATCCACATCTTTGAAAAATTATACTCGTATGTCTCACCGTCGAGGTATATGCCTCCGGCAAGCGCTTCCTGGGTATTTATAGGTCCGACCTTGACCTGAGTGCCTACACCGAAGGAGAAGGCGCTGTTCTTAAGCTTTCCCTTTTTCTTGCTGGTCAGATCCGAGCAGCTGATGTATTCCCATCTCGGTCCCGCGTTTTTGCCCCAGACCTTATCAGCATAACCATACGATGTCTCAGGCTTTACTGTGTATTTCTCTCCGTTCCACTCGACCGAACCGTCATAATCAGTCACAAGTCCCTCTGTATGCCAGAACGCGTCCATCATCTCTGTATCACGCATCGGACCAGAGGTGCTGTAACCCAGATTCAGCGCTATTCTCTTTCTGATCTTCAGATCCCAGATCAGCTTTCCGGCCTCAGGATACTCTGTAGGATTCTTTTCAACATTCTCAGCACTCACTTCTATACGGCCCATGGTCCTCGTCTCGGACAGGAAGCAGTCCTCAGCGCTTACAAGGACGTCCATCTCAGTACCGGTACTGACGCGGTCCCACGGGAAAAACCTCGTAAGTACAGATCCCT
>JBJELA010000255.1:0-8958 GCA_051878915.1 Candidatus Weimeria sp. | reverse complement strand
TCGAATGATTGATTCTTAGAAATCTTTCAAGGTTGTTTCACTGTTTAGTTATCAATGTTCTTCGTTCTGTCTCAGCGACAGCTCCATAAGTATATCACTTAGGAAGTGCTTTGTCAAGAACTTTTTTTGATCTCTTTTGAGAAATCTCTTTGTCGCTCTTTCGGGCGACTTATAAATAATACTACGCTCAGCTCTGTTTGTCAAGAACTTTTTTCATTTCTTTTCAAATCAAAGCCTCACTTGCTGACCAGTATCTGATCCAGACACAAGTCAGAGCGGAGAAGGAGGGATTTGAACCCTCGCGCCGCTGTTAACGACCTGCACCCTTTCCAGGGGTGTCCCTTCGGCCAGCTTGGGTACTTCTCCAGAAGTCCGATCACTGCTCGATTCAGTATCGTATATATATCAGGAATTCAGTCTGTTCATGGCTGTACAGGCCTGTCTCAGCTCCCGCCGGATCAAAGCCCACACCTGTCTGCAGAGCAAAATATAAACCTGTCACTTCAGTGACAGGTTCCTGAAACGGAGAGGGTGGGATTCGAACCCACGCGCCCTTTCGGACAAACGGTTTTCAAGACCGCCTCGTTATGACCGCTTCGATACCTCTCCAAATCCTGCTGGTGGAACTCATCTGTAATGATTTGTCCCACCCGCGCGAACAAAAAGTATTCTATCATGGTAACAGCCGCTTGTCAAGAACTTTTTTCAAAAATCCATACTATTCACGGCATGCTTCTGTGGGGTCACCACGGACGCACTTGTGTGGACGATTGAACACCCACACTTTATATGTTTTTATCATGCATCCGTTTCTTGTTGATATACATTCTCTGATCTGCCTCAGATAAAAGCTTCTTCAGCGAATCCTCAGAGTCAGAGCGCACAGACGCTCCCATGGCTATACTTATCCCTTCCTTCTCAAAGGCCGCGTTTAAAGCGTCAAGTCTGCTGTCTATCTCGTTCATGCTGTCTGACTCAAGAAGTATGACGAACTCATCTCCACCCATCCTGAAGACCTTGTCAGTTCCGGCGGCTTTTGTCATGGCATCAACAGCCTTTATGATCAGATTGTCCCCTGCCTTATGTCCGAATTTGTCGTTTGTCTCCTTGAGGTTATTTATGTCGGCGTAAACCAGCACTGTTACAGCACTATCATCCAGCTTCGAGAACATATGCTTAAGCGATGAACGGTTATAAGCGCCAGTCATAGGATCATGATGGCTCAGATCATTGAGAGTATTCAGGATGTCACGGGTTCTGATAATCGCCGATATAAATTTTGTCAGTGAATTCAGTGCCAGATCCGCATTATTCATCATATCCGCTGATGGATTATCAATTCCGATAAATCCGCTTATCCTGCCCTTCTCCTTAAGTGGAGCGGCTATAAGCCTGTTGATCTTCTGAGGCTTCAGAATATTATAAAGGTCTGTTCCACGGTAGACCTCAATATCATTTATGATAAACGATGAATTTTTCACGAACTCATCGTAAAATACCGCGCCGTCAGACAAAGGCATGTTCTGAAGAACATCCTTTTCCGGCTCGACTCCGTCATCGCACCACTCATAGGTATTGTAGAGTCTTTCGTTTTCTTCCTCAAAAATATACGCCCTGTCCGCGTCAAATTCTTTCCCGATGCTTTCAAGCAGCCTGTCCAGTCCCTCATCAGGATCCGTTTCCTCCAGAGCATCTGCAAGAAAATCATTTATTCTGATCCTCTTATAGAGTAAGTTATTTTTGTCTACTACATCCCGGATATTATCAGTCAGAGAAACGCTCATGGACAGTTTTGCCGCTTTGCCCGCATAACTTATTATAGTATCCCTCATCAGATAATCGTGACCGGTGACTACATTGTGATAGTGGTGAGATACAAACCCGTCCCTCGTGCAGACAGGGTTGGTGCAGTGATTACACGGATGATCATAGTGATGAATCACCTCATAGCATTTATGTCCGTAACAGCTGAAATCCTCCGGAAGCCCAAGATCTTTTATAGCCATCTTGTTTAAAAACAGCAGGTCATAGGAATCCATATCACAGATATAGATCCTCTCATCCATATTGTCTAATTTTTCAAGCTCAATCACAAACCTGTCAGCACCCGGTGAGAACTCTGAGACGCTCTCCAGGCGGCATCTCTCCTTCAATACAGCAACAAGCTCATCCATCGGGATATTCTCGTCCGCCGTAACCAGAGAATAAGATACAGAAGGATTTTCAGAAACGCTTTCCATGTCGCTTATGCTTTCCACATCCGCAATAAACGCCTCTATATGTTCCCTGACCACTGCCACGCTCTCTTTTGTGACGACTATAAAGCTCTGATGGTCATCCATGGCGCAGATCATCTCACTTACCGTGAAATTCTCCTTCAGGGACTCAGCAAGCTGCTTTACGAGCCTGGTCTTATTTTTTGGCGAAACGTTATCCTTATGTCCCGCGTCCACATGAATGTACGCTACGGCATAGCTTTCCTTCGTCTTCAGATAGTTGTCGCGGTAGTAAATAAGTGACAGCATAAAGCCGCCATAATTCATGAATCCGGTGGTCTTATCAGTTAATACGCCCTTCTCGGAGTAATCTGAGACAGTATTTTCTTCTTCAAAAAATCCGGCAAGCCCTACTATCTCGTCTCCATCGTACAGAGGAAACTTTGTCGCAGAGATGATCTTTACCTGTCCTCCGACAAGAGTGTGGCCAAGGGATTTTATGACAGTCTTACCCTCTCTGATAACCTGGATCTCATCATCAAAGTAAGGGCCATTATCTATATGCCATCCCATCTCTTCATCGGTTTTTCCGATTATCTCAGAAGCTGATTTTATTCCGTAGTATTTGAGCATCGCATTGCTTACGCCCAGAAACCTTCTGTGTTTGTCCTTCCAGAAAAACTTGAGTCCACTGTAATCCAGGAGATCATGATAGATCTGTCCCATCCCATGGCTCTCATCATTAAGCCCGTTATTATTCATCGAGCTGCCGATCCTCTCGATCACAGCCTTAGGATTTGTGGCGTCCTCAAGAGCTGCCTTTTTTTCGAGGATCAGAAAATCGCCATAATCGCCGTATTTAAGCGACATGACATCAATTTCTTCCCAGACGGAGCCTCCCTCAGGCTTTTTGAACATGAAGACATCCGCAGCAAAATTCGAATGTGTCCTGTTCATCACAGCCTTTATATGTGATGGATTCAGAAAATCAACGAATCGTTTCCTGTCATCCTCAGCCACCCGCTCATCAGCTGTTTTTTTGAAAAAATTCTTCGCATTCGGATATGAGCTTCCCGCGTTTTCACTGCTCGCGTCTCCGGAAACCACTTCTACCCTGTCTTCCTTCGGGGACCAGAGGAAGATATTATTGTATATATCATTTGCCTCACGGAGAAGATCGTTGAACCGCTTGTTCTCATTCTGTGAAACATCGTATGTGATATCATAGACGGCCGCCTGATAAAGGCAGTGTCCGTTTACTTTTTTAAGAAGCCTGATGTACGTCCTGAAATAGTGCCCTTTGAAGACAGCATTAAACGTTTTCTCGACGTCAGGCGTCTTGAGAGACTTCAAAAAATTATTGAGCTTCGTAAACAGCTCATAATTTTTATCTCCCGTGGCGTTGCTTATCAACGGCTGTCTGTCCCTGATTCCAAAGAAGCTCATGGACTTCCTGGCGCGTTCATTTGAAAACAATATACTTATTTCACCGTCTATGCTGTCAATTAATGTGACAGGCTTATCCTCAAGAAAATCAACTACGCCAGCCGCATCGTAAACCCTGGCCTCATCCGCCGTTTCAGGGATCAGGCCAAAATAGAAGCAGTGCTTCTCGAGCTGCTCGTACGGCATAGGCGCGCCAAAATAAAAGCCCTGTATTTTTTCACAGCCGATATTCCTTAAGAATTCAACCTGCTCCCTTGTCTCGGCTCCCTCTGTAAGAGTCTGGATGTTAAGGCTTTTCGCCATTCTGACAACCGACGAGATGATATTCCTGCCCCTGTCATTTAATCCGCGGAGGAACATCATATCGATCTTTATCTCATCAAAGCTGTAATCCTTCAGGACATTGAGAGTAGAGTAACCGCTTCCGAAATCGTCCATCCAGATGTCATAGCCCTTGTTATGAAAGAGCGTAAACATCCTTTTAAGCTTCTCCGGATCAGAGATAAGAGTGCTCTCAGTGATCTCTACTTTGAGAAGTCTCCTGTCTATCCCATACTTAGCGACTACATTCTCAGTCACCTCATACGGATCATCCTGTGAAAAATCAACGCGGCTCAGGTTAAAAGATACAGGTACAAGAGTCCTTCCCTCTTCTGAGACCGCTTTTATCAGCTTCGCTACATAGTCTATGACATAGTCATCGACCTTCTGTATCTGTTCAGTCTTCTCGAGCACAGGAATAAATACCCCTGGAGATATCGTTCCATAAACCGGATCAACCCACCTCGTGAGTGCCTCACAACTCGAAAGTCTGCCTGTAAGAGCCCTGACCACAGGTTGAAAATATACCTTTATCCACCCCTGTTCAATCGCCTCATCTACGTAAGCAGCTATGTATTTCTCTAATTCTGCATTTTTTGAATCAGCCATCGATATCACCCCGCTAAAGTCTGTAGTTACTATTCACGGCAACAATCCGTAAAAAAATGAAACCTAGAAATATTTTATACCTGTAATTGCGCTTAAACAAGTCTTTACCAGGTAATAGTTTTTTTCTCCACATCCAGGATAGAATCGCGAAGCGCGCTTCCGCCGCTCTTCGCGAGATCCTTTAAAATCGAAAGAAACGTGTTCCTGTCATCAGCCGGAAGCTTTCTCAGCGCGTTCATCATCGCGATGGATGTCTTTATCCGGTTTTTGCCAAGCTCACTTGCCTTTGTCACTCCAGCCTCCTTGAACAGGTCAAAAAGGATATTGATAAAAAGCTTTCTCTTCTCCGGAGACTCATTCGAAACCCACCTGCCGATCGTCTCATTGAGAAGCACGCTCTGCGAACTGTAGCTGTCAGCAAGAACCATATGGTTTCTCAGTACCTGCCAGCTGAATGGATCATGCTGATAGGCTCCTGTACTGTCGCTTTTTACGATAACAGGTTCCGAGTCGTCCGCCATGAGTCCTCCGATAAAGGTAAACTCAGGAGTATATTTAATTATCTTATCCCTGATCTGCTGATACTCCTTTGTCTTTATAACCTCCGGCACAAATCCCGGGCCGTCATTCGAATAGACTCTGTCTATCCTTTCTCTTACCGCCTCTCTGCAGAAGGCAGCCGCGAACACCGCGAAGTTTCCGCCCTTAGAGTGACCGCCTACATACAGCTTCAGCTTCTCCGGAAGACAGTCAGTCGTCCTGTCCAGGTAGTCCACAGCCACCTTCTGTCCGACTGTCATATCCTTATACGCGAACTGGAAATCCTCCTTCCATCCGATCAGCGTATCGTCTGTCCCACGGAAAGCCACATAAACCGATCCATCTCCTGGCAGGATGGTTATGGCCGAAACCTGAAGCGTGATATCCTCATTTACGGAATTGATATAGTGCAGAAGCTTCATGTGCCTGTATCTGGCGCTTCCGTCCATTTTTTCAAGCATGAAGGGAGCATCCGAGACAAAGGCCTTTCTGTCCTTTATCTCAGTCCTGGTGTGCTTTCTCCAGTAACGGCCGCACACCTCATGTATTGACATCGGCCTGTCCTTTTCAAGGCCTGGAACGACTCCATCGAAATCGATGTAAGCAAGTGTAGAGAACACGAGATTGTCAACCTCGTTGTATGGATCGAGCGAGAATGGAACATCCGCTCTCCAGTCGAGGTAATCCATAATGTTCGCCATAGTTCTTCCCTCCGTTTTAAAAGGCATTACTTCATAGTTCTGCTCTTATGACAGGTAAAATAGATCACCTGGTATTTTTCAGAAAGAGCGCCCATCATCCTGCGGGCATCGGTTATTTTTTCAGCGTCAAAATTCACAAACGGATCGTCGAGGATTATCATCGGCTGCTCGCGCCTGAAAAGCACGTCTATCAGCGCTGCCCTCGAGCAGAATGACGCGAGGTCGCGATAGCCGGTCGACATATAGTCCATGCTCCTCGTCTTTCCGCCGCCGCTCTTGCCTGTGACTGAAACAGAGAGGTTCATATCCAGCTCAAAATCATCAGTAAGTATCGCGTCATCAGTATCCGGATAGATGCTCTTCAGATAGTAGTTAAGCCTCTCACGCAGCGGTCCCATATAGACCTTCAGGAAATTCTCCTTTGCGAGATTCAGGTATTTTTTTGTATCCTCTAAAAGCTTTACCTTTTTATCGTACTCCGCTTTTCTGGCGTCAAGCTCCTTCAGGTTCTCTCTCGCCTCTTCGCACTCGAGCAGATTTGCAGAACGCTCCTCCAACTCCTTTGCGTCATCAGCTATGTACTGCTTCTGCTTGGAGATTTCCTCATCGAGCTGTTTCTGTTCGTACTGCAGGTCCTGAATAGTCTTGCCGTCACTCTCGAGATTTTCCACGTGAAGTGACTTCAGCTCATTCTTGAGCTCGTCCACCTGTAACTGAGTCTGGGTGTAGAGCAGGGCGTTTGCCCTTATCTCCCTGATGCACGCTGCTGGATCGGAAAAATCACTCTTGAGCGGAAATGCCTTCAGTACCATTAAAAGCCCGCTCAGCTTTCCGCTTATCGAAGCAGCGATCCTCTGATAATCCTGCTCATTCTTTTCAAACTCGAGGTATTCGGCGTATTTTTCGTCTATTTTTTCTATAAGGTCACCTACATTCGCGTCCTCATAGAGGTTTACCCCGAAGATCTTCGCGTACCTGTCAAGTGAGGTATAGAGAGAAAGCTGTAACGAAGAGAGATCCTCCATCATGCCTGAGGTGTTCTCGTTATACTTCTGCTCCTCGTTCAGCAGCGTGTCATACCTGTCCTTTTTTCTGTGAATATCAAGAAGCGCCTGCTGCTTGTCACTGTTTTCGACAGGAAATCGCTTGATAAACGCGCTTATCGAGGAATCCAGGGCGTTATACTCTTCCCTGAGCTTCCAGAGGTCCTTCTCCGACTCTATGATCTCGCCCTGAGCCGATTCCATATATTTGCTGCGGTTCTTCCTGTTATGGAGCAGCTGCATGACAAAGACGATAGCAAACGCTATACCGGCAGCTATGCTTACCAGACCGATCAGCTCGGAAAGCATTCCTCCGTCTTTCATCCCCAGAAAAACAAAGCCTGCTATAAAAAATACCACAACGATAATTCCGAGTAGAACAGGTCTGAACATGCCCTCCTCGACACGTGTCGTCTGAAGCCTGCTTTTTAAGGCATTCCTGTGACGCTGGTAGGTATCGCTCAGGCTCTTCATCTGACCGGACAGCTCGTTTAACCGGCTGACGTCGGCAAGCTCCTTCTGCATTTCCTCATCTGTCGGCTCACCCTCCTTGAAAAAATCCTTCAGTCCGGCAAGCTGTGTCCTGTCCTCCTCTGACATCTGTACATGCTCGCCCTTCATCCTGATGGACTTGATGTCAGCGGCGTCTTCCTTCCACTTTTCTATATCGGATTTCTCAATCGTATTCTCTGAGAACAGCTCCTTTAAAAAATCCTCCTCATCCGGATCAGGCATTTTTTCACGGAGGATATCCCTGTGATTTTTTTCAAGCTCTATCTCACGCTCACGCGCCTCCCAGCCATCGATCTCCTCGTTTGTCGGAAGTCCCTGCGCGAAAAAATCATCGAGTCCCTTAAGGACTTCCTCCTGTCTGTTCAGCGAATCCTGCTTTGCCTGGTAAACGCCGACCGACTTCTCGCTTCTCGCGATGGAAGTCAGGGAATCGGACAGCTGGCTTTTCTTAAATTCGAGTTTTCTCAGCTCCGCTCTCTTATCGAGCAGCATCTGTGACTTTACATCGTACGCCTTCTGGAGCGTTGCGATCTGATCGGATTTCTCCTTCTGAACCTTTATCTCGTCAGATAAAAGTTTGATTTTTCCAGGATTCACCCTGCTTGTAGATGTGTAGACCTTTCTCGCCTCATCTATCGCCTTTACCGCAGCGTCAAACTGGTTCATATCGTCCTGTACAGCGCCAAGGCCTCCGAGCTTCGCGTTCAGCCTGCTGGTGATCTCAGTCTCAAGCGCGCCCTGCGGCACAAAGATGCTCTTTTCGAACGACTCCCTGTCCACCTCAAAGATCTCTTCTCCGATATTCTCTGAAAAGTCATCTGTAGGCAGGTTCGTATCTACGTCGTAGATGGCGAACTCATCCTCTTTGTCGCTGTGTCCGAACCTTCTCTCTATCCGGTATTTTTTCTTGCCCATTGAGAATTCAAGGGTTCCGCCATAGGCAGCGTTGCCCCACGGCCTGTAATGCTCTCTCTCGGTAAGTCCCGACCTTCTCGGAGCGTACTCCATCCCATAGAACATCGCTTTTAAAAATACCGCGAATGTAGTCTTTCCCCATCCGTTTTCCTCAAGGATCTCATTCAGTCCCTGACTGAATGTAAAGCTTTGATCTGTGAGTCTGCCGAATCCGGCTATGTAGCATTTTTCTAGTATCATTCGATCAGACTGCCCTCCATTATCGCCCGGATACCGGTCTCTATGATCTTTGCCTTCTCCTCCTCGTCAATATCGAGTCCCTGTACGGTCCGTACAAAAGTACCCTTGAGTGACCTGTCATGCGCAAAGGTCTCGTAGTTTATCTTTGTCCTGGTATCGTCCCTTACCTCCATGTAGAAAAATCCCCTGTCGGTCTTGTCCCTGATCCAGTCACAGTCGATCTCGAGGTCCATATTTTTACGGCCTGTCAGAATGACTCTTACCGAATCCTTTTCCGGCGTATAGCTTAATGGCTCCCTGACCTTTGTTATGATCTCATCGAGCCCGTCCTCAGGCTCGACCTCTACCTTTATCTCATGCAGTTCTCTCTTTGCGAGGGATACAAACTGATGATCCTTTATGCCATCCTTATCT
>JBJELA010000254.1:0-8991 GCA_051878915.1 Candidatus Weimeria sp. | reverse complement strand
ACACGATGAGAATATTATTTCAAGAGCTGAGACAGTAGTGAGATTATAGAATGTGAGGTTTCAATTATGTACGCTTATATTTGGGGATTTAGATGGCTTTTTGGAAGAAGTTTCTTCTGAGAATAATCTGAAATATTGAATCATGCTCCTGCTTGTGTTATAACATATTCTAGTCAAAGAAAAGCACTGGAATAAAAGGAGAATGTATGGAGCATGGTTTATATATTGTTCTTACAATTTCGCTTGAGTTTTTAAAGCTTTATATTTTTACTCACTATATCGCGGGTTTAAAGTATAGGCACATGTCTTCATGCATAGGGCTGCTGCTTTGCCTAATGGCAGTCACCTGTTTTTTTCTTAATGGTAAAAGAGCAGAATCATTTGCAGTAGGTTTTGCGGTTGTTGCGGCACTTAGCATTTCTTCATCCAGGCTAAAGGATGTTCTATATATTGTCATATCATATATTCTTATATGTGTTATCGATCTCTTTTTGGGGATTATTATATTGGCTTTTATGAAAGGCGTTGGAAATTTATCTGGCTGGAGGCCATTATTTGTAGATATGATGTCTCTTGTGATAATAATTCCGGCTGGATTTTTCTTTCAGAGAAAGAGGAAGACTGAGATTGGTGTTGGCTATCTTATTGTTTTTTTTATTGCAATGGTGTCACTTGCGATATATCTTACTTCATTGATCGGGATCCTGATAAAGGGAATGCACGGACTTCTGGAACGTTGGTTAATACTCAGTATGGCTGCGAGTTCATTTGTGCTTCTGCTTTTATGTTATCTTCTTTTTAGGAATGGTGAAAAATATGTTCTTCTCAAGGATGAGACGATTCAAAATAAAAAGATAGTTGAATCACAACGTAAGTATTATGAATTAAGACTGCAGAAAGACGAGGATTTAAGACGTTTTCAGCATGATATAAAAAATCATATTATGTTGATAGGGAATCTGGCATATAATGGGAAATATACTGAATTGAATGAGTACATCACGGAAATTACGGGAGACATGAAAGCATCTGAAACGATGATTTCGACTGGAAATGAACTGGTTTCCGCAATTTTAACTGATTTAATGTCAGAATATCCTGATGTTAAAGTCAAATGGAACGGTCATTTGCTAAAACAATCAAAAATGCAAATGAAGGACATGTGTACTGTTTTTTATAATGCTCTTTCAAACGCATTTGAAGCTGCTTCAAGTGTGACTGCCGAGGGAGCCGGGCACTACGTTACTGTGAAAGTTTGCTATTTTAATAGCAGATGGATGATGACTGTAGAAAATCCAACCAAATATCATTCGATTGTAAAAAATGGTATTATGATTTCACATAAAAATGGAGAGGGTCATGGGTATGGAATACAGAATATTAAGACTGCACTGATAAAGTATGATGGATCATATAGTTATACAGAATCAGATGGTGTTTTTGTAGCAGAGATTAATTGGAATGAGGCTTGAGGGGATATTGATGAAGAACGAGATTATCAGAAAAATAGCAGTCTGCGATGATGAACAGTATTATACCAAAAAACTCAGAGAGGACCTTAAAAGACTGTCAAAAGATTATGAAATAGATGAATATCATAGTGCTAAAGAACTCCTGGAAGCGGGAAAAAGCTATGATATTGTTTTTCTTGATATCGAAATGCCTGAAATGAATGGCTTGGAGACGGCGTTAAGACTTCGGGATATCATGCCTGATATTTATATTATCTTTCTTACATCATACATTGACTTTGCAATAGATGCCTATAGAGTTAAAGCGTTTCGTTATTTAATAAAGAACGGAAAAATAGAAGAACTTGAGGAAGCGATGCAGGCAATAGAACAGGAAATCGCTGGTGAATCTTTTGTTGAGGCGAATAATGGAAGCAGGGTCAGAGTTTCGGACATAACTTATTTCGAAGCAAGACATAACGGATGTTACATACATCTTAGGAATGGTGACGAAGCAAAATCAGGGGATACTTTGGCAAAAATCCAAAAGATGCTTGGTGATGATGATTTTTGCCAGGTATCCAGATCTATAATAGTCGCATATCATTATATAAGATGTGTAAACAATGATAAAATTATTATTGAAGGACTTGATGCCTGTATCCCTGTTCCAAGGAAAAAAATAAAGATTGTTAGAGATCAGATAGACGATTACTTTAGAAAGCACCTAAGGCAATTATGAAAATGAGAATTGGTGGTTAGCATTGGTACTGAAGACCAGGAGACCGGTGAACTCATCCCTTCTTCCGGCAGAAAAGGAGGAGGTATGGTCATGAGCGGTATTTCGGGAATCAGTAATTCTTACAGCAGTTATTCGATGTATGGCAAAATCGCGAGCGGATCGAGAATTCAGAGTGCGGCAGATGATGCTGCTGGACTGGCCATTTCAGAGAAGCTTACTTCTCAGGAGAATGGTCTGAATAAGGGAACTCAGAATGCGCAGTCAGGACAGGATCTGCTGAATGTCTCAGATGGAGCACTCGGTTCCATCACTGATAACCTTCAGCGAATCAGGGAGCTGGCAGTTCAGGCGTCAAATGGACTTCTGACCGACAGCGATAAAAAGAACATTCAGGCTGAGGTTGATCAGTTGAAGCAGGGAATCGGCGATATCGCCGGCCAGACCACTTTTAACACTAAACAGATACTGAATAGTGATGGCGATCTGTCCATGGCGACAGACAGCAACGGTAACAGCGTCAGTGTCAGTACGACAAATGCCACTCTGTCTTCACTCGGCATAGAGGACTTCGATGTGACCGGTGATTTTTCGATTGATACCATCGATAAAGCTCTTGAAAAAGTAACGACAGCCAGGGCAAAGGGCGGCGCCCAGTACAATGCATTGTCTTCTACGATCAGCTACAATAATTATACGGCTCTGAATACTGCAGCTTCAGACAGCAGAATAGAGGACCTGGATATCCCTAAGGCGCTTACTGATCTGACAAAGCAGAACATGCTTAACACCTATAAGATTTTCATGCAGAAGAGCGCAAACGCGGCTGCACAGAACAGAAATACTGTACTTTTCAGGTGACAGTGAGTGCAGGCTTGACATTTTACCTGAAAGAATACATAATTCTCTGAAGTGAAAGGAAGTATTATGTATTTAGCAGATAAATGGACTGATTATGAAGTGATCGATACTTCAGACGGTGACAAGCTTGAACGCTGGGGTAAGTATATACTGCAGAGACCTGATCCGCAGGTCATCTGGAACACACCGAAGGGACCTGAGTGGAAGCACATCAACGCGCATTACCACAGAAGCCACAAAGGCGGCGGCGAGTGGGAATTTTTTGACCTGCCAAAGGAGTGGACGATCACCTATCCTCTCCCGGCTGGCAGGCTTACATTTCATTTGAAACCTTTTTCATTCAAGCACACAGGCCTTTTCCCCGAGCAGGCTGCTAACTGGGAATGGTTTTCTTCTATAATAAATAAGGCAAAATCAGAGCATCCTGACCGTCCTGTAAAAATATTGAATCTTTTCGCCTACACAGGCGGCGCGACAGTAGCGGCAGCAATGGCCGGCGCGGAGGTGACACATGTCGATGCCTCAAAGGGCATGGTGACATGGGCACACGAAAATGCCAACTCCTCAGGCCTTGAAAATGCGCATATCCGCTGGCTTGTAGACGACTGCATGAAGTTCGTTGAGCGGGAAATCCGCCGCGGCAATCATTACGATGGAATCATAATGGATCCGCCATCATATGGCCGTGGTCCAAAGGGTGAGATCTGGAAGATCGAAGAAAAAATATTCCCGCTGATCCAGGACTGCCGCAGGATACTCTCGGATAATCCTCTTTTTTTCTTAGTAAATTCCTATACGACAGGTCTCCAGCCAGCAGTTCTGCATTATATGCTGGGAACTGTATTAAAAGATCTGCCAGGTACGGTCGAAGCAGATGAAGTCGGTCTCCCGGTTACAAAAACCGGCCTTGTCCTCCCGTGCGGCGCAAGCGGACGCTGGGAGAGGAAGTAGCCGTCTGACCTTTTAGTCCGTTCTTATTCTGGAGTTGTGAATTCATAGCTCGTTCTTATTCTGGAGTTGTGAATTCATAGCCCGTTCTTATTCTGGTGTTCTTGTGAAGGCCGTCAGTAAGGGCTGTGCGGGTGTAATTCTGATGTTGGTGTCAGGCACCGATAATCAGCCTGCTCGTGACTTCCGTACCATATTGCTTTTTTTGCCATTTGGTACGGAAACAATCAGACCGCTTTGACTTGTTTTCCGTACCATTTGTCAATTCTTGCCATTTGGTACGGAAATCTCATGTCAGCTCAAGCTTGTATTCCGTACTATTTATCAATTCCAGGCATTTGGTACGGAAATCTCTTGTCTGCTCAAGCTTATTTTCCGTACCATTTATCAATTCCAGGCATTTGGTACGGAAATCCAGAGGATACATACTTTTATTTTCCGTACCATTTGTGAATTTTTGTCTTTTGGTACGGAAATCTCTTGTCTGCTCAAGCTTATTTTCCGTACCATTTATCAATTCCAGGCATTTGGTACGGAAATCCAGAGAATGCTAACTCTTGTTTTCCGTACCATTTATCAATTCCAGGCATTTGGTACGGAAATCCTCAGCTCGCTTACCCTTGTTTTCCGTACCATTTGATAATTTATGTCATTTGGTACGGAAATCCAGAGAATGCTTGCTCATATTTTCCGTACCATTTGATAATTTATGTCATTTGGTACGGAAAACCAAAGAATGCTTACTCATATTTTCCGTACCATTTACCAATTCCTGCGATTTGGTACGGAAATTCTCAGCTCGCTTACCCTAGTTTTCCGTACCATTTACCAATTCCTGCGATTTGGTACGGAAATTCACAGCATGCTAACTCCTGCTTTCCGTACCATTTGCCAATTCCTGCGATTTGGTACGGAAATCTCATGTCAGCTCAAGCTTGTATTCCGTACTATTTATCAATTCCAGGCATTTGGTACGGAAATCCCATGTCAGCTCAAGCTAGTTTTCCGTACCATTTGCCAATTCTTGTCTATTGGTACGGAAATCCAGAGAATGCTAACTCTTGTTTTCCGTACCATTTGTGAATTTTTGTCTTTTGGTACGGAAATCTCATGTCAGCTCAAGCTTATTTTCCGTACCATTTATCAATTCCAGGCATTTGGTACGGAAATCCATGGTTCGCAAACTCGTGACCTCCGAATTAGACTTACATATATGCAAAATGCAAAGTAAGAAATTGCACAAAAAATAAGCTCAGCAAGGCTTTTGTCGGATTTTTATGATGGAGGAGAGCCGGGGTGGAGAATTACCGAAAGACTTTTAGGAGAGTCGTGGTAGAAAGTTACCGAAGGGCATCTAGTAGGGGCGGGGCGGAGAGTCATCGAAGGGAATCTAGCCAGAGGGGCGGGGCAGAGAATTACTGAAGGGAATCTAGTTAGGGCCGGGGCGGAGAGTCATTGAAGGGAATCTAGTTAGGGGCGGGGCAGAGAGTCATCGAAGGACCTTTATGAGACGCCGGCGCTTAGCGGGCGTATTTTGCCCGCTTATGCGACCGCTGCGTCTCATACTGAGTGAGAACGCGTCCTGAGATGACTCCAGCCCCGCCCCCTAATAAGTGGTGAAGTGATCCTCTCCAGCCCCGCCCCCTATAAGCGAAGTGATTCCCCCACCACCCCCGCCTCTATTTTTACAAGAAAAAACAGAATTGTACTCCATAAAGAACAATAAAAGCATTGCAATCCCCTCCTGAACCGTGTAAAATATCATTTGCTGTGACATGATAGCTATGAAGCGTGAGGTTGCTGCCGAAGCTGACGTAAGCAGTGTATGGCAGGTTTTCCGTGGAGCGAATGTCAAGTTAGGAAACTGGCGACAAGTCACTGTACAGTTAAAGAATCTGTTCTATCAGGAACAGAGGGCGTGTTCAGAGATAGGACACACCCGGTTATGTGTACAGTCACCACTTGTCGAACTAAATTAGTCCGATATAGGAGGCGGCTTTTTTTATGGCAACACAGGTTATGCGTATTACTCTGAAGGCTTATGACCACGAGCTCGTGGATCAGTCAGCCAGAAAGATCATCGACACTGTAAAGAAGAACGGAGCACAGGTTTCAGGACCGGTTCCACTTCCTACAAAGAAGGAAGTAGTTACAATTCTTCGTGCAGTCCACAAGTATAAGGACTCAAGAGAGCAGTTCGAGCAGAGAACACACAAGAGACTGATCGATATCCTGACACCGACACAGAAGATTGTAGATTCATTATCACGACTCGAGATGCCGGCAGGTGTATATATCGATATCAAAATGAAGAACAAGTAAAGATCAGCTGTTTTTCATTCTGATAGCAACTAATAATCTAGAATGAACATTTGAAGACAAAGATTCAGATGTTCCGCTGTAGAAAGGATTTTTTATGAAGAAAGCTATTTTAGCTACAAAGGTCGGAATGACACAGGTCTTTGACGAGA
Source organism: Candidatus Weimeria sp. (assembly GCA_051878915.1). GTDB lineage: Bacteria > Bacillota > Clostridia > Lachnospirales > Lachnospiraceae > Weimeria. Next base: position 2,521 of record JBJELA010000254.1, on the reverse strand, counting down.
ACGGCGATCTTATCCCGGTTACCGTATTACTCGCAGGTCCATGTGCAGTTACCCAGATCAAGACCGTTGAGAACGACGGTTACGATGCAGTCCAGGTAGCATTCACAGACAAGGCAGAGAAGACAGTTGCAAAGGATGCAAACGGAAAGAAGTCTGTAGCGCATCGTCATGGCGTAAACAAGCCGGAGAAGGGACACTTCGATAAGGCTGGTGTTTCAGCAAAGCGCTATGTCAAAGAGTTCAGATTTGAGAACTGCGCTGACTATCAGTTAGCACAGGAGATAAAGGCTGATATCTTCGCAGCAGGAGATAAGGTCGATGTCACAGCTACATCAAAAGGTAAAGGATTCCAGGGTGCAGTCAAGAGATTAGGACAGCACAGAGGACCTATGGCTCATGGTTCAAAATTCCATCGTCATCAGGGTTCAAACGGTTCCTGCTCTACTCCTTCACGAGTATTCAAGGGCAAGGGAATGCCTGGACATATGGGTTCAGTAAAGGTTACAACACAGAACCTTGAAGTCGTACGCGTTGACGCTGACCAGAACCTGATCCTTGTAAAGGGAGCAGTTCCGGGACCTAAGAAGTCACTTGTTACGATCAAAGAGACAACAAAGCGATAAGGCAGCGGAAAGGAGTAAATCAGGATGGCTAAGGTATCCGTTTATAATATGGACGGCAAAGAAGTCGGAACAACTGAGCTTTCAGATGCCGTATTCGGAGTAGAAGTTAACGAGCATTTAGTTCACATGGCAGTTTTAAGCCAGCTCGCAAACAAGCGTCAGGGAACTCAGAAGGCCAAGACACGTTCAGAGGTTTCCGGAGGCGGAAGAAAGCCTTGGAGACAGAAGGGAACAGGTCATGCCAGACAGGGTTCGACAAGAGCACCTCAGTGGACAGGCGGCGGAATGGTATTCGCACCGGTTCCAAGAGACTATTCATTCAAGATGAACAGAAAAGAAAAGGCAGGAGCTCTTAAGTCAGTTCTTACTGACAAGGTTAACGAGAACAAGCTCATCGTACTTGACGAGCTTAAGCTTGATGAGATAAAGACAAAGAGATTCGCAGAGATCATGAAGAATCTCAATGTTGATAAGGCATATGTGATCCTTGCAGACAAGGACGATGTCGTATCTGCATCTGCAAAGAACATTCCTGCAGTTAAGACTACACAGACCGGTTCTATCAGCGTATATGACGCTCTTAAGTACGGCACAGTTATTCTTACTCAGGATGCAGTAAAGAAGATCGAGGAGGTTTACGCATAATGGCTACAGTAAATTACTACGACGTTATCATTAAGCCGGTCGTTACTGAGAAGTCCATGTCAGGAATGACAGATAAAAAGTACACCTTCTTAGTTCACCCGGAAGCTAATAAGTTCCAGATAAAGGATGCTGTTGAGAAGATGTTCGATGGCGCAAAGGTTGAGAGTGTTCACACCATCAACTGCCAGGGAAAGAACAAGCGCCGCGGAGCAACAGTTGGAAAGACAGCTGCTGTAAAGAAGGCTATCGTAAAGCTTACAGCTGATTCAAAGGATATTGAGTTATTCTCAGGACTTTGATCGAAAGCTTCGAGATGAAAACAGGCCGAAGGCCTGGTAAGAGTCCGAAGCGTATTATACTCAGTAAAGAGTGATATCAAAACATTCGAAAGGAGAAAAAATGGGCATTAAGTCTTACAACCCATATACACCTTCCAGAAGAAACATGACAGGCTCAGACTTCAGTGAGATCACTAAGAAGACTCCTGAGAAGTCATTACTGGATGTAAAGAGAAAGAACGCCGGCCGTAACAACCAGGGTAAGATCACAGTTCGTCACCAGGGCGGCGGAAATCGTCAGAAATACAGAGTCATCGATTTCAAGAGAAATAAGGATGACATCCCGGCAAAGGTTATCGGAATCGAGTACGATCCGAACCGTACAGCAAACATTGCTCTTTTAAGCTATGCTGACGGAACAAAGTCATATATCCTTGCTCCTGAGGGACTCAAGGACGGCATGACCGTTATGAGCGGCGAGAACGCAGAGGTTCGTGTAGGTAATACACTTCCTTTAGCAAACATCCCTATCGGTACTATGGTTCATAACATTGAGCTTTATCCTGGAAAGGGCGGACAGATGGTTCGTGCCGCAGGAAACGCAGCTCAGCTTATGGCTAAGGAAGGAAAGTACGCAACACTTCGTCTTCCTTCAGGCGAGATGAGACTTGTTCTTCTTAACTGCCGTGCCACAATCGGAATCATCGGAAACGGTGATCACTCACTTGTAAAAATCGGTAAGGCTGGAAGAAAGAGACACATGGGAATCCGTCCTACAGTCCGTGGTTCAGTCATGAACCCTAACGACCATCCACATGGTGGTGGTGAAGGTAAGGCTCCAGTTGGACGTCCTGGTCCGTCAACTCCTTGGGGTAAGCCGGCTCTTGGTCTTAAGACCAGAAATAAGCATAAGGCTTCAAACAAGCTGATCATCAGAAGAAGAAACGGTAAGGGATTAAAGTAAGGAGGATTTTA
>JBJELA010000253.1:0-9004 GCA_051878915.1 Candidatus Weimeria sp. | reverse complement strand
CATGTATGATTTTCAAGGCTGAACGCCTTACCTCATCACTTACGACCTCTTCAGCTCTCGCATCCTCAGAAAATTCATCATCGATATAAACTCCCGGTACTCCGGTAAAAATAATGAAATCGATGTTTTCTTCGGTGAGCACAGAATGCTTCTGCATGAGAAGACTGCCGTTGGCATCGTATATCTCCTGGCCTAAGATCATATCAGGCTCTAAATTTTTAACTGTGACATATCTCATACGCTGCTAAACCGGGTCCTCATCAAACTGCACTGTTACGTAATAACCTTTGGGCGTCTCCCTGACATCTGTCACTACACCCTCCCGTGACTTAAGACGCTGAAGTGTTGAATAATTTGCTGACATGGCAAACGCTCTTCCAAGCGTGTAATAATATGAATTTGGTAATTTTGACTCTGTAACGGGGAGGCGGTCTCCAACCTTCAGAAGGCCTGTCCTCTCCATCTTAAAATCCATTGTCCTCAAAATCAGACATCCTTTTCATCGACGATTTTTGAATCCACAACTCCCTTTTCTGCTCTGTGTACCTTTATAAGTGAATAAAGTGAAGTAATTCCATCGTAGATAAGCATTATTCCAATGATTATAAAGCTGATCTTCAGCAGGTCCATAGCGCCAAGGATACAGAGGATTCCGAAAAGGAAACTGATAAGCGCCATTATCATCGATGGCACCCAGGTCTGCGTTCCGATGCTCTTCATCGTAAATGCGATGTTTATCCCGGAAACTCCATCAACTATCATCAGGACTCCGAATACAACAAAGATGAGCTTTAACACATCATTCGGTCTTGAAAAAATAAAAAGCCCGACTGCACAGAGGACTGCGCCAAGGATTATTGCCGAAAGTCTGAAGCTGTCATCCGAAATACGGCTTAAGATCATCACGACTCCCACGATCACGATGACGATACCGATCACCCTTCCGACTATGGCTGAAACGCTGTCAGGATTAGCCACACAGAGCACGCCAAGAAGTATTGCAAGAAACGCGATCAGTGTCTCAGAAAATCTTGAGTTTTTAATTTTCTCTTTCATAATGCCTCCTAAATGAATCATTGATGCTGATTTATACCAGCTTCACGCTTTTATTGCAGGTATTTGCCGGCGTTCTCCTGGTCGATTTTTCTGTATGGGATCCAGATGTATCTGCCATCAGCAGACGCATTTTTTATATCCTTTATGCTCTCTCCGTTCATAAGTGCCTGAATCGCTGAAACTGCAGCCTTTGCCTGAGCCTCTGAATCAGCTCCGGCTGTAAATGAGAGATCTCCGGTCGCTACCTTTGCTATCGCGTTATTCGCTCCTCCGACGCCGCAGATAGGTATGGTTGATATGTCGATTCCATTCATGGTAGCATACTGCATCGCGCCAAAAGCCATTTCATCGCTGGTGCAGATGACAGCGTCAAAGGTTTTCCCTGTCAGCTTAAAGCTTTTAAGCAAAAGGAAGGTATCAGCGGATGAATCATCTCCATAATCAGAGAAGACGTAGTCTACATCTACTTTTTTTAAAGTAAAATATCTCTTTATCGCGTCCACGCGCTCCTGGGTGGAGGAGGAGCTTTTCTTTCCCTTTAAAAGCACGAGCTTTAAGGACGATGGCTTCCCGAGTTTGTTGTAGACGTATTCAGCCTCGTACTCACCGGCCTTATCATCCGGCGAACCGACATATACATATTTTCCCTCTTCGAGGTCATCCTCATCCGGCTCACTGTTTACAAAAACTATAGGCATGTCGCCTGCCGCTATCTCAAGCTGATGAGCTGTGGAAGGATCAGCCGCCCAGACGATAAGTCCGCCGTATCCTGCCTTTTTTGCCTTCTCGATTTCCTTAACCTGGCTGTCAATGTCGTAGCCTGTTGTATCTGTTCTGAGATCAAGCTTCTTTTTTTCTGCCCGTTCCCTGAGCGCGTCCGAAAATGCCTTACTGGCGCCCTCACTGGAATCAGGTGCTATATACTCGACTACATCTGCGTCGTCCGTATCTTTCTTCCCGGAACCGGAGCCAGATGCTTTTGAAGCGCTGCCGCCACATGCCATGAGGCCTGCTGCCACAAATACCGCCGTGGCTAAAGCTATGAATTTCTTACCCTTCATACTGCCTCCTTAAATCCTGAAATGTGACACGTAACCTGCGAGTGCATTTGATGTATCTGAAAGCTCCTTTGAGTTCTCCGCCACATCCTGGCTCGACTGGTTCAGGGTACGGGCATGTTCTACTATTTCTTTTGAGGTCTTCTGGATTTCTGATGTGCTTGCCGCCTGTTCTTCTGAAATAGCCGCAACATTCGTCGCTACATCCTCGACCTTTGAGATGTTCTCGACCACTCTCGAAAGCCTCTCATCAGACTCCCTGATATTTTCGTAGATATCATCAAAGCTCTTTACAGATGATTCGATCAGGCTTCCGTTTTTCTCAATTATGCTGTAGGATTCGTCAGCTTTCTTCACCACATCATTGATAAGCTCTGAAACCTTCTTTATGAGCTTGCTGATATCTGCCGCGCTGTCTGCAGAATTGTTTGCCAGGTTTCCGATCTGTGAAGCAACTACAGCGAATCCGCGTCCGCTCTCTCCTGCTCTCGCAGCCTCTATGGAGGCATTAAGTGACAAGAGGTTCGTCTCGTCAGCAATCTCTGTGATGACATTTACGATCTTCGTGATGTTATTCGATGCCTGTCCTACCTGTTCGATCGATTCGAGCAGATCCTTATTTGAATTCCTGATCGCATCCATAGCGTCGCCGAGACCTCTGATATCCTCACGTCCCTGATGAGCTATATCAACTGTCTTCTTCATGCTCTCCTGCGTCTCGTTGGAATCGCCCTTCGTATCAGAAACAACCTGTGCAAGCGTCGTTGCCGATTCAGCTATCTGGTTTACTGACTGCGAGAGAGAATCCACTATCTGATCGAGCCTCTCCATCTCCATTGTCTGAGACGAAGACTCCTCGTACATATCCTTTGATACCTTATCAGAGTTTACTGACTGCGAGCGGATCTTTGCCGACTCCTCCCTGATAGACGACAGCATGCTTCGCATCGATTCGATGAAGGTACTGATGCTTCCAGAGATGGCTCCGATCTCATCATCTCCTGTCTTCTTCAGCTGGATGGTAAAGTCACCATTCGACATATCTGAGATGCTCTGTGTGATTCCGGTGATCGGCGCGAAAATCTTCGTAATCACGACTGTAATGACTATCGCGAGTACTGCCACAGCCAGAACTCCAAGTATCAGAAGAACGATCATCAGCGAATTAACATCCTTCATGATCTGAGACATCGGCACATAGGAAACAAGGATCCAGCCTGTATCGCTGATAGACTTCATCTCTACGAGCTGATCGTCTATCTGCGTCTCTGTGTAATCATCGGTTTCCGCTCTTTTTTCGATCTTCCTTAAAAAAGAATCCTTCGACTTCGTAATCTTCGTTCCGACCAGCGATGAGTCCGGCGATGAGATGATCGTGCCGGTATCACTGTCAAACAGGAAAGATGTGGCTCCCTTCATTTTGATCCCGGAATTTACTATTATCGAGATCTGGTCAAGCGGCACATCTGCTGAGATAACCTTTAATACTCCGCTTCCGTCATTCAGGATGCCTGACGCGGAAACTACGTACTTGTCATTTACGTCCTGATACGCGGTACCATAGTCCATGTTGACTCTGGTGAGTCCCTGCTGATACCAGATCGTACTGGTCACATCTCTCGATGAAAAATCAGCCTTCTCAGCCTTGTAGTAATTACCCTCGGCATCAGCCACATAGAGCCCGTTCGGACAGTTGTCATTCTGCCCGTAGTAGATATTCAGAAGCTTTGTCATTTCATCCCTGGTCTCCGGCTTTTCCATCTCTATGGTATGCTTCGCCGTCTGGAAAAATTCAAGGTTTTTATCAAGCCACGACTCGATATTATCCTTCTGATTCACAATCGAAGAATCAAGCTGTGCCTCAGACTTCTCCTGCAGTCTTTTCTTGGACATCAGGGCCGAGGCGGATACCAGCGCAAGCACGATAACTATCGTAACTGGTATCGTAAGAAGCAGGAGCTTTGTACGGATCGATTTCTTACTTATCCGCGCTGCTTTTACTTTTTTCCCGGCTGATGCTTTTACTTTTTTTCCGGCTGATGCTTTAACTGTTTTCCCGGCTGATGCTTTTACCCTTCGCCGCTGTAATTTTGCTTTAAGCTTCGGCTTATGGCTTTTCTCCTTTTTCTGTTTTTTGTTCTGAACCATTTTATAACTCCTCTGTTTTTCCTCAACCCTTTTTTGAAAAACCCATTACTGCCTGTTTACAGGCTTCTCTTAATAGCTGCGAGCAGCTCATCGTATGTCTCGTATGCCGGGATCTCCGGGTGAGCAGCCTTTATGGCATCTGTGCTCTTGAATAAAAAGCCTGCCTTGCTTGCCTCGATCATGCCAAGATCGTTAAAGCTGTCTCCGCTGGCTATCGTCTCAAAACCTATAGACTGGAGTGCCTTTACTGTAGTCCTCTTTGAGTCGCTGACTCTCATCTGATAGCCTGTGATCTCGTTACCGTTTACCTCAAGAGTATTGCAGAAGATCGTAGGCCATCCGAGCTTCTTCATAAGAGGTGAAGCGAACTGCTCAAAGGTATCGCTTAAAATGATAACCTGTGTGATGGTCCTGAGCTCGTCTAAAAATTCCTTTGCTCCTTCCATCGGATCGATCTCCGCGATAACGTCCTGAACCTCTCTGAGTCCGAGTCCGTGCTCCTTAAGAAGCGCTATCCTGTACTTCATCAGCTTATCGTAATCCGGCTCGTCTCTTGTAGTCTTGCGGAACTCCGGAATTCCTGTCTTCTCAGCAAACGCAATCCAAATCTCCGGTACTAATACACCCTCCATATCAAGGCAGACAATATTCATGATTTCCTCCATAAAAAAACATATAATACTTTAAAATATATTATATCTTTTCTTTGAGCCAATAGCAATTAAACCTTCTTGTTTTTAATAAAAAAGTTACTATTCACGGCATGTTTCTGTGAATCAGTGCCATGAACAGTTACATAAAAAATCCCCGGCGGATCCTTCCGCCGGGGTGGTTTACTGATGTATTCCTCGTTTTACAATATATCTATGTTCTCTCCCGCGAGGGCTTTGTTCATTGAACGCACCGCGCAGAATTTGCCGCACATAGAGCAGGTGTCGGAGTGGTCATCCTCCGGCAGCCGGCTGTCGCGGATCTCCTTCGCTGTCTTCGGGTCAAGACAGTGCTTAAACTGCTCATCCCAGTCGAGCTTCCTTCTGGCATCAGCCATCGCGTCGTCCTCATCGCGGGCTCCGGGCAGATGCTTCGCGATATCCGCTGCGTGAGCCGCTATTTTTGAAGCGATTATACCATTGCGGACATCCTCGACATTCGGAAGAGCGAGGTGCTCCGCCGGTGTCACGTAGCAGAGGAAGGCAGCGCCGCTCATTGCGGCGACAGCTCCGCCGATCGCGGCTGTGATATGGTCATAGCCAGGCGCGATATCGGTTACAAGAGGTCCGAGCACATAGAACGGAGCGCCCTTGCAGATGGTCTGCTCGATCTTCATATTTGCGGCTATCTGGTCAAGAGGTACATGTCCCGGTCCCTCGATCATCACCTGTACATTCTTCTCCCAGGCGCGCTGTGTCAGCTCTCCAAGCCTTATCAGCTCATCCACCTGGCTGATATCGGTAGCGTCAGCAAGACAACCCGGTCTGCAGGCGTCTCCAAGAGAGATCGTCACATCATGCTCAGCGCAGATATCAAGGATCTCGTCAAAGTGAGAGTAGAACGGGTTCTCCTCGCCCGTCATTGACATCCATGCGTAGATAAGAGAACCGCCGCGGGAGACGATGTTCATTTTTCTCTTTCCATGCTTTATCTGGTCGAGAGTCTTCTTATTTATCCCGCAGTGAAGAGTCACAAAGTCAACGCCGTCCTCCGCGTGAAGTCTTACTACATCGATGAAATCCTCTGCGGTAAGCGTATTCAGGTCCCTCTGGTAGTGGATCACCGCGTCATAGACTGGCACAGTTCCGACCATAACAGGGCACTCGGCTGTAAGCTTCTGTCTGAAAGGCTGGGTGTTGCCGTGGCTCGACAGGTCCATAATGGCGTCTCCGCCCAGCTCTACCGCCTCTTTTACTTTTTCCATCTCGACATCATAGTCCTTGACATCACGGGAAATTCCGAGGTTTACGTTGATTTTTGTCGTAAGAGCGCTTCCGATTCCAGCAGGATCTAAGCATCTGTGCTTCTTGTTCGCAGGGATTACTACCTGTCCCTTTGCTACAAGGTCCATCAGCTTATCCTCGTCCATATGCTCCTTCGCGGCGACAGCCACAAGCTCTTTTGTCTTTATGCCGCGTCTTGCGGCATCCATCTGTGTCGTGTACTTCAAAGCCATAGTTTCCTCCATAAAAAAACGGTACCCCGAAGGATACCGCAGAATACATTCTTGCAGCCTTCCTACGCCGGCATTGTCCGGATCAGGTTCTCGGGTTCTTCTCAACGGCAGCTTCACTGCTTTCGTGCCCCGGGCCACAATAAAGAATATACTATTTTTTTATGATTTTCAAGGCATTGCGTCCACTTTTTCAAATACATTCGTAACTTCTTTTGAAGGTGCCGGTGTAGCAAGGCTTACGATCACATCAAAAATCAAAGCTACGATGAATGACGGCAGAAGCTCATAGATATCAAATGCTCCGCCAAGCGGTCTTACCGCGAACTTCCAGACGAAGATCATTATGCCGCCTGCGATAAGGCCTGCAAGCGCTCCGTTCCTGTTCGATCTCTTCCAGAAAAGCGCGAGGATCATTACCGGTCCGAAGGTGGCTCCAAAGCCTGCCCACGCGAAGCTTACAATCTGGAATACCGAGCTGTTCGGGTTCCACGCGAGCACTACACCGATAACTCCGATGGCGCAGAGGGCAAGTCTTGAGATCGTCATCAGCTTTTTCTCTGAAAGCTTTGCGTGTAAGCACTTTACGAGGATATCTGAGGTAATCGAGGATGACGCGCAGAGAAGCTGCGAATCTGCTGTGGACATCGTCGACGCAAGGATTCCTGAAAGCACGATGCCGGCGATCACCGCGAAAATCGCGCCGTGTGTTGCGAGGAGATCGGCTATTTTTATAATAACTGTCTCTGAATCGGAACCGGAAAGTACAGGAATGACACCCTCTCCGCTCATCGCGAGTCCGACGATTCCGATGCAGACTGATACTGCCATCGAGATAAGTACCCAGATAGTAGCCACTCTTCTTGAAAGCGAGAGCTTCTTCTCATCCTCTATCGCCATGAACCTGAGCAGGATATGCGGCATTCCGAAATATCCGAGTCCCCAGGCGAGCGTCGAGATGATATGGATTACGCCATATGACTTCGCTGTTCCTGTAACCGCGTCATGTGTCTGCGTCATGGAAAAATATCCGGCAAGTCCCTTAGCGTTATCGATTATCGCATTCACACCGCCAGCCTTCATAGTACCGAAGACCAGGATGATTATAAGAGCTGCCGACATGATGATACTCTGTACGAAGTCTGTCGTGGATGCCGCAAGAAATCCTCCGAGCATCGTGTAGGCGATGATGACTATCGCGCTGCCTATCATAGCTGTATGATAATTAGTATTGAAAAGGCTTGCAAAGAGCTTTCCGCAGCCCGCGAATCCGCTGGCCGTGTACGGCACGAAGAAGATCACTATGATAACTGCCGCAATGAAGGTCAGGATATTTTTTCCATCACCATATCTGTCTGAGAAAAATGCCGGCACCGTGATCGAACCCGTTGCCTCTGTGTACTGTCTGATCCTTTTTGCTGTAATAAGCCAGTTCAGGTAGGTTCCTGCTGCAAGTCCGATGATTGTCCAGCCTGCGTCTGCGATTCCTGACAGGTAAGCAAGTCCCGGGATTCCCATCAGCAGATAGCTCGACATATCACTTGCCTCTGCGCTCATCGCTGTCACAAAAGGTCCGAGCTTTCGTCCTCCGATATAAAAATCGCCGACTGTCTTGTTTCGCTTCGAAAGCCACGCTCCCATTGCGATCATCGCCACCAGGTAAACCACCATAGTAGCAAACATTCCGATTTGTGCGGTACTCATTTTTTCTCCTTCCAACTGAGATTAAACTTTTTGTTAAAACTTTGTTATTTTATATGATATACATGAATCTGTCAAATAGTTACTATTTACGGCAGCAATCCCTGAACATAAAAAAAGTGCCTGTCCCCTTTTTCAAACGGGGGACAGGCACCTGCCTGTTACCTGATCTTATCTGATCTCGTGTACCCAGTTGTCAGGATCCGGAATCTCGCCTTCCTGGATTCCTGTAAGTGTGCTTCTGAGCTTTGCAAGAGTAGGTCCGATCTCGTCCATGCCGCTCTTGATGTTTGTGATCTTACCGTGATCATTGATACGGCCTACAGGAGAGATAACTGCTGCTGTTCCGCAGAGACCCATCTCCTCGAACTCGCCGTCCTCAACCTCTGAAAGCAGGATCTCACGCTGCTCGACCTTCATGCCAAGCATATGCTCTGCGATGTAGCATAGAGACCTTCTGGTGATCGAAGGAAGGATAGAATCAGACTTAGGAGTAACAAGAGTCTTTCCTCCGTCCTTGATGAAGATGATATTTGCTCCGCCTGTCTCCTCGATCTTCGTGCGTGTAGCAGGATCGAGATACATGTTCTCGTTAAAGCCCTTTCTGTGAGCCTCCATGATCGGGTGAAGTGACATCGCGTAGTTAAGGCCTGCCTTGATTCCGCCTGTTCCGTGAGGAGCTGCTCTGTCGAAATCAGGGATCATAACCTCAACCGGCTTCAGACCGCCCTTGAAGTATGGACCAACCGGAGTAACAAGGATCCTGAACATATACTCATCAGCCGGCTTAACTCCGATTACTGCGTTGTATCCGAACATATACGGACGGATATAGAGCGTAGCGCCGCTGCCGTATGGAGGAACCCAGGCCTCGTTA
>JBJELA010000252.1:0-1910 GCA_051878915.1 Candidatus Weimeria sp. | reverse complement strand
GATGTTCGTAGACCGTTTCCTTTTCTCCCCTCTTCTTATCGTAATAGAAGTCCACCGCCGTGATAAGCTCTTCGCCCGGCTTTACGAAGTTTTTGCACTTGGAACACATCTCGATGCCTTCCACCGCAAGGTCGTACTTTACGCTCTTTATAAGGTCAAGGCGTTCGAGCATGACTGAGGATAAGACTTCCGACAGCGGTTCGTGATGGTACTTTTCGCTCCCTGCCTTAAGAAGGTATGAGTCAGTCTTCCCATCGTACTGTCTCCAGCATTTCCTTAGCACACCTATGGTAGTAAGGTCAGGGGATAAGTCAGGCTTGAAAACTGTATCTTCCGTCATGTATGACTTGAAGGTAAGGTCTCCTATGACGGGGGAATAAAGCCTTGTAAAGAAGTTTACATCCTTCCATTTCTCATACCTGTACTTTATCCAGTAAGAGTCCGCAAGGGACGCATAGGACTTCTGCGTGAACAGCTTCTTTCTCTGTTTCTTAAGTGAGCTTATCCCTTCCCTTGAGTCCGGGATACGCCGCCTTTCCTTCCACTCTTCAAGCTTTTCGGGCGTTATCGACTTTGTAAGGAGAAACGGCAGATGGCGGGTATCTTCCACCTTTGTTATCGCTGTGACTTTCCCGTTTACCTCTTTAAAAGTTAAAAGGGGGTCATCCATGTACATAAGCTGGGGCATAACTCTCCTTTCCAGAATAAAAAAAAGCTGACAGGGGATAAAACCTCTGCCAGCCGTAAAGTGCGGTCAGATCTCTTCGCCTTCCGCAAGTGTCGCGGCGAGGATCGCGTCCTCATCGTCTGTATCATCATCTTCATCAGGCTCATCAGAACCGTCGGACTCTTCAGTGCCTTCAGGTTCAGGTGCTTCCGTCTCATCGGCACCGCCGCCGTCTGTATCTTCGTCCCCGTCAGAAGGCTCATTGTCCTCATCGTCTTCATCGTCATATTCAGAATAGATGGAGTCTTTGATGGAGTCTTTCATGTCCTGCATCTCTCCCGCGGCATCCTGATAGGCATTTTCTCCTCTGCCTACGCCGTAAGCGATACTTATACCTTCCTCTTCAAGCCTGTCTGCGACAGCCTCAAGCTTCTTTTCAAGGGCATTTGCCGTAATATTCTTATCAGGGAAGATCACGAACTGGTCTCCTAAGGTACGGTATGCCCTGCCCGGATAAGCGTCCTTTAACTCCTTTGCGATAGAATTAAGGACTGCATTTCCTGCGATAAGGCCCTGCGACTCGTTTATCCTCTTCATGCCGATCACCGAGATACGGGCTACAGTCTCAGGAGAGAAATGTTCGATATCAGCATTTAATGCTCTCTCGTTCTTAAGCCCTGTAAGGATATCGGTATTTACGTCTGCCTTAAGGCTTGAAATCTGCTCCTGTAAGGACTTCTGCTGTTTTCTTACACGGTTGAGCTCGTCCTGTGCATGTTCCTTGTCCTTCTTCTCGGAAGAGAGCCTTTCTTCAAATTCTTTTCTTATATCGGAACGGACTTTCTCGATAGTGGCATCTGAAGAACTCTTCAGGTTCTTAAGCTCGTTCTCATGCGACTTTGTAAGCTCAGAGATCTTCTTGTCGTAATCAGCCTTTGCGCGGATAAGCTCTTTATCCTTGCTGTTTATGTCAGCCGAAAGTGAAGATATCCTTGAGGCACTACCTATGGCTTCGTTCTTTAAGTCCTCGACCTGTTTCTCATAGTCAGCCTTTAAGTCATCGAGCTTCTTATGATAGTCCGCCTCAAGGGATGAGATCTCGTCATCCTTCTGTTTGAGAAGCGTCTCCTGAGCGGCTTTTGTGGCATTGTCTACAGCCTCTTTCATCTTCTCTTCGGACTCGTGTCTGATCTTTTCGATATCTTCGGAAGCCTGAGCCTTTGCGTCGGTAAGCTCCTTATCC
>JBJELA010000251.1:0-1910 GCA_051878915.1 Candidatus Weimeria sp. | reverse complement strand
AATGGATAGCCCGCGTCCTGTCCCGTGCTTTATAACATCTTCCATGGTGGAGACGAGCATATATGCGGATGAGACCTTATAGACGCTTACCTTGCTTCTGTCAGACTTTATCTCATTTCCTGACATAAGGTCTTTTATCTTTATCACGCAGGTAGGCATCTGCCACACGCCGCCGTTTTCTATCGCACGGTATGCCCCCGCAAGCTCGAAGTTCTTTACTCCATAGGAAAAACCGCCGATGGAAGCCGAAAGGTTATCCTCATCGAGATAGGAAAGGGACGAGAACTGCATCTTTTCAAGGTATGAAAGACCGAAGTCAACACCGATGGTCTTTAAGGTATCGAACGCTACTGTATTCTTTGACTCTGCTATGGCTTTTCTTATGGTAATGTTTCCGCTGTAAGTACCTTCCGAGTTCTTTGGTCCGTTTTTGCTTTTGGTGTCGCTTACTATCCTTCCGGGATAAAAATTTCCTGTATCAAAGGCAGGACCATAGTCAAGGACAGGCTTTATCGAAGAGCCCGGCTGCCTCTCTGAAAGGAAGGCACGGTTGTATTCGTCGTCAGTCCCTCTTCCGCCTATGATCGCAGTGACAAGTCCTGTGTCGTTGTCTATTACGGTAACGGACGCCTGAGTGTTATATCTGCCGTCAGACTGCTTTTCAGTCGAGACCTTGAGCATATCCTTATCCACGGTCTCCTGTGCTGTTTCCTGCACTGAAGGGTCAATGGATGTATATATCCTGTAACCACCGTTCCTTAAGGCGTTGGAATACTTTATATATGCTTTCTGATACTTCTTTTCATATGCTTTTTCCGACTTTTCATCAGAAAACCTGTAACAGAACTTAAATCCGTCTGCTTTCATAAGCTGTATTGCACTGGAATAGATGGCAAAAGAGGCGGCATAGCTGTCCTTTTCCTGTTCTGTCTCATGCTCTCTTACCGTATAGCCATCCTTGAGATAAACCTTGTATTCTTCTTCCGTGATAAGCTTATCTGAGCGTAAGGACCCAAGAACTATATTCCTTTCCTCGATGGCTTTTTTGGTATCTGCCTCAGGGTTGTACACGCTGGGGCTTTTGGATATCGCTGCAAGCATCGCGGCCTCTTCATAGCCTATCTCAGACGGCTTTTTCCCAAAATAGTATTCAGACGCAGCATATATGCCCTTGCAGTTGTTCCCGTAGAAGCATGAGTTAAGGTAATACTCCATAATGTCGGCTTTGGTATATTTCTTCTCTAAGTCCTGTGCGAGGAAGACCTCGGTAAGCTTTCTGAAGAATGTCCTCTCACTTGAAAGCAGGGTATTCTTAACTAACTGCTGCGTTATGGTAGAACCCCCTGATACGATATGCCCGCTCTTTATGAGTGAGTATGCCGCACGGCCTATGCCCTTTACTGAAAAGCCGTTATGCGTTAAGAAATCCTTATCCTCTGACGATATGTATGTCTTCTGGATGGCATCTGATATCTCGCTTATCTTTACATACTTATATCCCGTGTTATGGAGAGTCGCTATCACTCCGCCGTTTTTATCGTAGATCACGGTCTTTCCTGTCTCCTTGAAGGTATTTTCATCAAGCGTCTCAAGTGCCTTGTACTCTGCCTGTCTTGAGGCTGTATAGATGTTTCCGAAGATGTGGGATAAAAAGAATATGCCTATCACGGCGATAAGAATTAAGGCAGCAAGGATAAGCCATATCGTCTTTACGGTACGCCCCATTATGGTAAGCGTCATGCTCGTGGCTTTCCATAAAGGAGAGACTTTACCGTCTGCTCTTCTTTTCTTTCTGCTTGTCCTTACAGATGAAAAACCCATCTTTATCTTTCCTTCCGATGGACGGGTTTTCTTATCCCCCGGCTTTTTTCCTGTGGTCTTTTTCTCTTCTGACATATAATTACTCCTCT
>JBJELA010000250.1:0-1917 GCA_051878915.1 Candidatus Weimeria sp. | reverse complement strand
AGGCTTTAAAGCATCAGAAAACAAAACATTAAAATACTGAAAAAGAGCAGAAGGAGCTGCAGTCAGCCCTTCATACTGTAAAACCAAGAGAAGACAGTTCCTTTCTCAGCAGCTCTTCAGCGGCCTGAGTCGTTGGATTATCACTTCTGAATGAAACCAGCTTTTTGAGATATCCCTGTCTGTTTGTGATCACGCGGCTGACAGGGAATTCAAGCTCGAAGGCCAGGCATGCGTGACTTAGTATATGGTCAGCGTATGTCATGGAAAAAGCAGGATCGCGCTTTACACAGGTATGCTCTCTGACAGCCTGTATTACTCGCTCCGATGTGCCGGAACCAGTGATTTCGTCATCATCGGCATTATAGACATCAGCCATTGATTCTTCTACATTCACACGGAAGATATCAATCTTGTCGGCATCCCTTATTATGTTGCAGAACATCTCCTGTCTCGAATTCAGGTCATCAGGAATACGGTAAGAAGAGTGCTCCCATATAGCAGTTCTTATCAGATCATATTCTTCATCAGAAGCCTCATCTATGAAATCACTGATCTGCCCGAATGAGCCGTTGGGCATATTTGCTAAGAATGACTTATCCATATGGTAGTATTCAGGAAACAGTATCTCACATGACAGATGAGCGTGGGATACGGACCTGCCGTCATCAAAGGTCTGGTATTTCCTGACCTGTTCAAATCTTCCGAGGTCATGCAGCATTCCAAGAAGCCATGCCAGATCAGTATCATTTTCTGAAAGATCAAGAGATCGTGCGATTTCATCGGCGTTTTCTGCCACATGATATGTATGTACTGCCTTAAGCTGTATTTTCGGATCAGAAAGGTCATATCTGCCGGTATATTTTTTAAAAGCACCGCGTACTTTTTTTCTGTCAAGTATCATGAATGTTCCTCCTGGTGAAAAAAATATTATCTTTCATCCTTTCCTTTGTCAAGACGGGCTCGTTTCATAGGCAGGACTGCCGCAGGCAGACACGGGACTTTTCAGTGGCAAAAAAGTCACAGATGTGCTATCCTTTTTCATAGGTGATCCAATAAATGAGAAAAAGGGAAAATATATGATAGATTTTGCGAAGAAACAGGGCTTTATATCTGATATGGACGGAGTGATATACCATGGAAACATCCTCCTTCCTGGTGTGACTGAGTTTTTACAGTGGCTAAAGGATGAAAAAAAGGATTTCCTTTTCCTGACTAATAACAGCGGGCAGACACCTAAAGAGCTTCAGATGCGTCTTGAACGGATGGGCCTTGATGTTTCGGAAGAACATTTCTATACAAGCGCGCTTGCTACAGCAGCCTTTATCAGTTCGCAGGCGCCCGGCTGCTCCGCTTTCGTGATAGGAGAGGCAGGACTTTTTAATGCCTTGTATGATGCAGGCATCACGATGAATGACGTGAATCCGGATTATGTGATAGTGGGCGAGGGCCAGACATACTCTCTGGAATCACTTACAAAGGCCTGTAATCTGGTGCTTGCCGGCGCAAAGCTTATTGGAACTAATTCGGATGTTTCGGGGCCTATCGAGAATGGGATTTCTCCGGCATGCGGTTCGCTGATAGCTCCAATAGAGCTTGCGACAGGAGTAAAGGCATATTTCTGCGGTAAGCCAAATCCGCTGATGATGAGGACAGGACTGCGGATCCTGAACTGTCATTCCGGAGATGCGGTTATGGTCGGAGACAGGATGGATACAGATGTTGTGTCAGGAATGGAGAGCGGCATGTCTACAGCACTTGTTCTCTCAGGCATTTCTACGAGAGAGACGATCAGGAAATTCGGATATAAGCCGGATGCTGTACTTAATGGTGTGGGCGATATACCGAAGCTGGCAAAGCAGTGATATAATATTATCCGGAAGTATAGTTAATGAGATAAAGTGATCTGAAAGGTATATA
>JBJELA010000249.1:0-1924 GCA_051878915.1 Candidatus Weimeria sp. | reverse complement strand
CTCTCGCAATAGTAAAAGATTTTAAGCATTTAACAGATCAGAATTCCGTTAAAGAAGTTAAAGAGTATGGAACTTCTATGACGTCAATGCAGATAGACGGAGTCGGAAATGTCGGATTTTTCTATACCCGCCTCTCTGACAGAAGGGTATCGCTTAAGGAGAGAAGGGAACTCGCGGAGAAGCTCGGAGCCGACCTGTTCCTGTCGGTCCACATTAACTCCACGGCTTCGGGAAGAGAGTCCGATATCAACGGAGGTCAGGTCCTCTACAGGGCGGCTGATCCTTCCGGAGAGTCGAAAAAATTTGCCGGTACCGTAATGCGGCAGCTTGAAAAATACCTCGGGTGCCGCAGCAGAGGCACTATCGCGGGAGACGATATCTACATCGTCCGCACCGCGAAGATGCCGGTCGCTCTTGCCGAGGTAGGTTTTATCACCAATAAGGCAGAGCGGTCGAAGCTTGCCTCCTCTGATTACCAGAACAGGGCGGCACAGGCGCTTGTGGATGCAGTCAGTGAATATCTGAAAAAATAAGGAGAAGATCATGCGGATTATTTTTGCGACAGGTAATAAAAATAAAGTAAGAGAGTGCCACGAGATATTAAGCGATGTGGCTGACGAGATAATCTCCATGAAGGAAGCAGGACTTGATCCTGAGATCGTAGAGGACGGAAAGACCTTTGAAGAGAACGCGATGATAAAGGCAGAGACAGTTCACAGGCTTGCTCCTGACGCGATAGTTATCGCTGATGACTCCGGGCTCTGCGTCGACGCGTTAGGCGGCGAGCCTGGCATCTATTCCGCGAGATACTTAGGTGAAGACACCTCCTACGATATTAAAAACGCGAAGATTTTAGAGAGACTTGCAGGTGTTCCAGGAGAGAAGCGCACAGCCCGCTTTGTATGCGCTATGGCAGCTTACCTTCCGGATGGAACATCATTTACAAAGACAGGAGTAATGGAGGGCTACATCGGAGACCACGCAGAAGGAGAGAACGGTTTTGGCTACGATCCTATATTTTTCGTAGAGCCGCAGAACTGCTCGACGGCAGTGCTTTCTCCTGATGACAAAAACGCAATCTCACACAGGGGAAAGGCTATGAGGGCAATGGCAGAGGAGCTTAAGAAAAGACTTGGAAAGGATGAAAAATGACCGTTCTTGTAGTAAGCGATTCACACGGCAGAAATGACAATCTCGATCGCGCGATCCTTCAGGTAAGACCTGACATGATCTACCACTTAGGGGACGCCCAGGGTTATGAGAATGAGCTCCGTACCGGCTGCGGAGTCCCTCTCTTCTACGTCAGGGGCAACTGCGACTGGGGAAGCGACGCGCCTGTCTTTCAGGTCACAAAGCTTGGAAATCACCGGATATTTTTAACACATGGCGACAGATACGGAGTGAAGTATTCAAACGCTGAACTTATCATGGCGGCAAAGCGGAACGGCTGCGACGTGGCGTGCTACGGACACACCCACTGGCCGGAGCTCGTCAGGGCTGATGGCATCACTGTATTAAATCCTGGCTCGATATCACTTCCGAGGCAGCCGGAGCACATCCCGACCTTCGCGACCATAGATGTGGATAATGACGGAGAGCTTCATTTTACAATAAATGAGATGAAACCTTGACAACAAGGGTGATAGCACATAAAATAGATTTTCAAGGCGTTTTGTCTTAAATGGAATAAGAAAGGATTGATTCCCAAAATGAAAACAATCTACGACAGTGTAAACACTGACATGGACTTCGTCGGACGTGAGCACAGCGTCGAGGAGTTCTGGAGAAATGAGAACATCTTCGAGAAATCAGAAGAAGAGAATAAAGGCAAGGGTGAGACCTATACCTTCTATGACGGACCACCGACAGCAAACGGAAAGCCGCATATAGGACACGTTCTTACCCGTGTCATCAAGGATATGAT
>JBJELA010000248.1:0-9122 GCA_051878915.1 Candidatus Weimeria sp. | reverse complement strand
CCGGCATTTACCAAGTCGAAAAATACAGTAAAGCAGGCAGAAAAAGGCTACCGCGAGATAAACCGTGAAGGCATGATGCTTGTAAGAGATGGCGGCTATCTTGCCACCTGCTCATGCTCACACTTCATGGATGAGGAGCTCTTCAAAAAAATAATCGCCCAGGCGGCAGTTTCCGCTCACAAGAGACTGCGCCAGGTAGAATTCCGGACACAGTCACCGGACCACCCGATACTGTGGGGCCTGGACTCGAGCTACTACCTGAAATTCATTATTTTCCAGGTAGTAAGCGAAAAATAAAAGCAATTCAGTCATGCGCTGGCTGCCCAAGCTAGCACATGACTTTTTTATTCCACAAATACAAAAAAGTGTTATGTATTATTAGGCTTATCAGATACCTGTGTGCCGTTGTGAATGTGAAAAGCCTGCAGCATAAAAAGAGAACGGTGAAAACCCTTGTAAATAAAGGATGTTGGCTACAGTCGCATTCCTCTCCCGGCTAAAGCCGGAAGATTCCTGTTCTTGCTTTCATTGAATCTACAAGCAGATACTAAACGATAACAGACGATACAGGGCAATTTTTATTTTGTGACAATGGGCTTGCCGTCTGCGTCTACCATAACAGTCAATCCGCCTGCATAGCCGTCATGCACAAAAAGGTAGTTTACACCTGTGTCTTTATCTACAATAACTTCCATTTCCGCCATCACTCCTTGACTCTCTTTTTCCTTAACTTCAAACCTCTTGTCTTTGCTCATGGTTAAATCTCCTTTTCTATTTATCGCTCTTTCGGCGATTGCAGTCCGCGCAAAGCATTTGACAGTTGTCAGCGGTCGTTTTTCCGCTTCTAGTCCGTAATTCCTGCATAATACGTCATTTGCGTACAACTTTCAGAGAGCTTGATTTCGCCCATCCGGACACTCTTTACGGACTGGACAGCATTTTTCAATTTCAGTCCGTAAAGTCCTGCCGGTGTTTACGTGTGAAAATCGGAAAACCTGATTTTCACACGTAGTCCTTCCCGGTTTCTTACGTGTGAATTTTCAATAACTGCCTTTTCACACGTAGCTCTCCCTGGTTTCCTACGTGTGAATTCCCAAAAACTGCATTTTCACACGTAGCCCATCCCAGTTTTCTACGTGTGAATTTCCAAAAACTGCATTTTCACACGTAGCTCGTCCCGATTTCTTACGTGTGAAATTTCAAAAACCGAGTTTTCACACGTAGCTGCCGCATCAAATACATCTTGTCAACAGTTCGTTTACGGACTCTGGGCTGATTTTCGTCTATAGTCCGTAATTTCCACATGATATTTCATTTTTGTGCGTTTTTATAAGGCTGAATTTCGCCCATCCGGACCATCTTTACAGACTGGACAGCATTTTTCAATTCCAGCCCGTAAAGAAGGCTATGATCGAATCAGCCTGTCTGCAAACAGCCTTCCGGACATTGCGAGATGAGGCTCGTCAACCCAGGTCTGGCGGGATGGGACGAAGCCTAGAGTGCCGTGGGAATAAGCGTTTTTGAAAAGCGGGTCGCCGTGAATAACGGCGGCCTTTTTCAGCGCCTCGGCAATCTCTGCCTCGCCATGCGGACAGAAAACAAGTAAATCATTCTGCCCGGACAGAGAACCATTAAGCTCAGAAGAACGTAAGGAAGAGCCTGCTGGCCCAGCCGCGTTTGCGGGGAAGCCATTCCGCTCATGAGCATGTAAAGAAGGGCCTGCTGCCCCAGCCGTGCTTACGAGGCAGTCATTCAGCTCAGTCGTGCAGATCAGAGCAACTGGAGTTTCAGGTGAAGAGAGCTTTAAGGCTGCGGCCTCTGAGCCCATTGTAACAGGCTCGCCGATGAAGGCAGTCAAGCCCGCCATGGAACTGTCAGAGCTGTCCGAGGTAGTATTCGAGGTCACTGCGGAAGCATTACCTGAAAAGTCCAGGTAGGAATTCCGCGTTTCCATTGCTTTCAAATCCTTAAAGACTACTGAAGCAAATTCATCTGAGACGAGTGGATCTCCGATCACATATGGGATCTGGAAGCGCTGATATAAAAACTGCGCGGCCTTAAGTCCTATAGATGAAAGAACAAGTGAGACGTCGGCGGACGCAGCGGCCCCTACATCGGAAAAGCTCACAGGATGAGCGGCTGTACCCCTGCCCCAGTTGGCAGCAATTGAAAAACCGGCATTTCCGAGGATATCATAGAGTCTGTCAATCTGCTTATCACCAGGATACTCAAAGGGAGAGAGCCCAAGAAGATTTACAGAAGGCACTGAATTATCATGAACAGTGCCAGAAGAAGCAGTGCCAGAAGAAGTAGTACAAGAAGTATCTCCGGAAAGAAATTTCTCCGCTATCGAAAGAAACGCGTTTGCTCCGCCAGCTGTATAGTCATGCATCGCGTTTGTCTGGATGTAGAAGGCAGGAATTCCGGTTCTTTCTTCGAGAATATGACAGATCGCTGTGAAGTCCGTGCCGATGATATCAG
Source organism: Candidatus Weimeria sp. (assembly GCA_051878915.1). GTDB lineage: Bacteria > Bacillota > Clostridia > Lachnospirales > Lachnospiraceae > Weimeria. The sequence continues at coordinate 6,641 of JBJELA010000248.1, read as the reverse complement.
GCACCGGAGAATTGCAGAGGGCGATAAACTCAGGCTTTTTTGAAAGGGCAGCGACAGCGTCGCAGGTGTCATCGATAAGCCTGTTATCGTTCCCGTGAATTGCGTCGCTTTCCCTTAAGCCGGAGATGTAGACCGCGCTCTCCCGCTTTGTCCACCGCAGTTCGTCGAAGGTATTGTAAGTCGAGTTGCAGCCGCTCGGATCGTGAATCACAGTGATCCCGCCGAATTCATAGAGAGCTGACGCTGCTCCGGACACGTCTCCGGAATACACCGGAATATGAGTAAATATCTGTTTTTTAATTCGCGTTTTATCCATGGAAAAATTCTAACACATAGTGTAAAATAGATAAAGTGAAAAATCAGTTACTATTCACTGAAGCCAGCCTGTGAAGCAGGAACCTCCCCAACAACCGCAGACTTTTAGCATCGAAGATGCGGCAAACGCGCGTAAGCGCGGTTGGTCTGCGGTCTGATTGGGGAGGTGCCGTGAATAGTAACAAAAAATAACCGTTCATTTTTCCCAGGAGAAAAGATATGAAGATACTTATAGTTGAAGATGAATTCGCGCTTGCAGATGCCCTCAGGGACAGACTGCTGCAGGAAAAGTACGAGGTCGACATCGCGAATGATGGCATTACCGGCTGCGACAGATGCATGACAGGAGCGTATGACATAATAATCATGGACGGTATGCTGCCTGGGAAGGACGGCATAGAGATCATCTATGAGATGAGAAAAGCAGGTGTGACGACTCCGGTGCTTATGCTTACCGCGAGATCGGACCTGATGGACAAGCTCAAGGGCCTTGATGCCGGAGCAGATGACTATATGACAAAACCATTCGAGGTGGAGGAGCTTTTAGCGAGACTGCGCGCCCTGATCAGAAGAAATTACGGCAGGGAGGAAAATGTCCTGACAGTCGGAAACCTTCGCCTTGACAGGAAGAACGCGTCCCTTGTAAATGTCGATGACGGCCAGACGATATCGCTTGCCGGAAAGGAACTGAAGATCCTCGAATATTTTATGGATAATCCGGGACAGGCACTTACGAGAGAGCAGATATCGGAGAGGATATGGGGGCATGAGGACAACGTTGAGTATAACAACGTCGAGGTTTACGTGTCGTTTATCAGAAGGAAGCTTAAATTCCTGAAGGCAAACGTCAAGATCCGCGCGGTACGCGGAGTAGGCTACAGACTTGATGTGGAAGAGACAGCCTCATGATTAAAAAATTACAGCACAGAATTGAACTCATACTTTCGCTTACGATAGTCGGCATAGTTGTCGTTATTCTTGTGTTTTCGATGCTTTCACAGTTCAACGAGAACACGTCATCACTTGAAAAGCAGCTCAGGAGAGCAGAAGATGCTGCCTACGATTCATACTATGAGAGCATCCTCGATTACAGAATTCAGAAGTCGGGAGATACAGACAGCACCAGCACGTCAAAGACAGACGCGTATCCAGAATCACCGTCTTATGCCGTGTTTATTGAAAATGACGGAGAGTCCTCAGATGGAGCCAAGCTGTCGAATGAAGCGTCAGGAGATGCCGGAGATGTCACAGTCGAGAATAACGAGGATGGAATAGCCTATGTGCAGAATGGCAACGCTGATAAGGATGATGTAGCGGCGCTGGCAAGACAGATGAGTGACACCGGAAATGATTCCGGAGAATATTCTATCTACATGTATGATATCCGTGATGTCGAGGATATGAGGCAGATTACGTTTATCGATACGACTGAGGTAAGGCACAGGCTGATACCTATTTTTGTGCTGAGCGCAATAATTGGCGCTGCGGCAGTCGCGGTGGCTGTTATCATCAGTGTCCTGCTGGCCAGATATCTGGTCAGACCTATAGCTGAGAACATCAAGAAGCAAAAGCAGTTCATTGCTGACGCGTCGCATGAGCTCAAAACTCCTCTGGCGGTAGTGGATGTAAATATCGACATGGCGCGCAGTACAAAGGACAATGACAAGTATCTGGGCTATATAAAGGGTGAGACGAAAAAAATGAACCGTCTTATCCAGGAGCTTCTTACCCTTGCGTCTGTCGAGGACGCTGAGACTACAGAAAAGGGATGGGAGCATTTCAATCTCTCTGATACCATCGAGGGAGTCATACTTCCGTTTGAAGCTGTTGCTTTTGAAAAGGGAGTCAGGATAGACCAGCAGATAGATGAGGACATAAGCTTCTATGGAGATCCTGTGGATATCAGCAGGATGGCGGAGACGCTTATAGAGAATGCGATAAACCACTCTGATTCAGATGCACAGGTAGATGTAAGTCTTACACGTACCAAAAATCATATTACATTCAGGGTTGGAAACCATGGCGAGACAATCGATCCTGAGTCTCAGAAGCATCTGTTTGAGAGATTCTACAGAGTTGACAAGGCCCGTAACAGAAAGGAAGGACACTTCGGTCTGGGACTCGCGATAGCAAAGGCTACGACTGACAGATATGGCGGCACGATCTCAGTGGCGAGTGAAAACGGATATACGGTTTTCACGGTAAGCTTCAGAGAATAAGCCCGTTATATAAAACTTTTATTAAAAATATCACGACAGGCTAAAGCGTGCTATAATAAAACACAGAGGGTAAATTTTCTGTCCGATTTTTAGAGCGAGGGTATTTTGAGATGAATATTTCTACTCAGATATGTGGTCTGGCAATAATGATTGTCATATTATTTTTCTATATCAGCCAGCAGAAGGTTGACTTGAAGAACAGTAAAATATTCAGGAATGCTCTTTTCGCTGATATAGGCTGTCTGGCGCTTGATATTTTATCTATTTTTGGCATTATCTACTGCAAAAGGGGAGTAAGTCCTGTCGTCACGGAAATACTGTGCAAGCTCTATCTGATGTCACTTGTCTGTATTACCTACTTCAGCTTTATTTATGTCGTTTCCCAGATGCCGGTGACAGAAAAAGGCGGGAAAAAGATTGATAGAGCTGCGCTTATCATATATATGGTCGCAGATATTGCTATCGCGGCTCTTCCCATCAGCTATACGACAGATGGCAGGCTGACTTATTCATATGGGCCATCGTGTCAGGCAGCGTATTTTTTTGCGCCATTCTATATCATCGTTACCTTCCTGATGGTTTTATATTACAGGAAAAAAATCCCCGTTAATTTTTTTGTCACGATTACGGTCGCTGTGGCACTTGAGTGTGGTATCGCTCTGATCCAGCTTCTGAATCCGGAGATCCTTCTTGTGGGATTTGGCACCAGTCTGGGCCTGTTAGTCATCTATCTCGAGATCGAAAACCCCATGATCCAGACAGACAGGCTGTCCGGACTTTTTAATCTGTCTACCTTTTATATCTATCTGGAGGATTTTTACAAGAAGGACCTGCCTTTTTCATATATATTCGTGAGGCTTGAGTACGACCTTGCCGCGCCGGTGGACAAGAGCGACATGATCATGAGAAGGATGGCGGATTATCTCGCGTCATTCAGGAAGGCAAAGACATTTTACATAGGTCAGTCAGCATATGTGATGGTATTCCGTGATCCTACGGAGGCAGCAAAGACTGCCGGTGAGATAAATCCAGAGCTGATAAATGCATGCGCTGATAATGGCAACGCTTTCCTCGAGGTTCTTGAAACCAGGGGACGCAGAGCAGCCTCTGTTACAGAGATGCAGGAGCTTTTAAGCCATGTCTCGGCAAATGGTGAGTATTCCGATAATAATATCGTTACCATGAATGATGATGTATATGAGAGATTCAGGCAGGAAAGACGCATCACTGCAGAGATCGACAAGGCACTCGATGAGGACAGGGTAGAGGCATTTTTCCAGCCTATTTATTCGCTTAAGGACAATGCTTTTACAGGAGCAGAGGCGCTCGTAAGGATCAGGAAAGAGGATGGCACGATCATGCCGCCTGCCATGTTCATCCCTGTGGCTGAAAAGACAGGTCAGGTTACTACGATCGGTGACAGGATGTTTGAAAAGACGCTCGGCATCATAAAGAGTGGCGGCATCCGTGAGTTAGGCGTTCGTTTTATCGATATTAACCTATCAGTGCTTCAGTGTGAGGACAAGACTCTTTCGGACCGATATCTGTCAAAAATGAAAGAGGCCGGTGTTCCGCCTGAGATGTTCTGCTTTGAGATCACTGAAACTGCGATGATCGTAAACCGTGAGATGCTTCTGAACAATCTGAATGCCTTCAGGGCAGCAGGCTGCAGCTGCTCTCTCGATGATTTTGGAAATGGCGAGAGCAACCTGAACTACGTCGTCGACATGCCTATAAACTTCATAAAGGCTGACCGCTCTATGGTCACAAAGTATTCGATATCGAGCCGCGTCGGACTTATCATGGATTCGATGATCCACATGGCAAAGGGACTTTCTCTCAAGGTAGTGGCTGAGGGCGTCGAAACCGATAAGGATCTGGAAGCCATGAAGAACCTTGATATCGACTATATCCAGGGTTATTATTTCAGCAAGCCTCTTCCAAAAAATGAATATATCAGATTTCTGATGAAAAAAAGAAAATCAGCATAAAGAAACCGCCTGAAAACAGGCGGTTTTATCGTATCATCTCTTTTGAAAAGGTAGACGCGGCCTGTTTGAATGTGAAGATGTACAGCCGTTTCTTTGCCCTCGTCGCTCCCACATAAAAAATACGACGCTCTTCTTCATACTGCGCCTGTTCAGGCGTCACGTCATTCGGATCCTTAATGCGCGCCGGTGGTCTGGCAGCCTTTGGAAAAACTCCGTCCATCACGTCGATCATATAGACATTCTCGTATTCAAGGCCCTTGCTCGAGTGGATCGTCGAGAGGATCAGCGGAACACTGGAATCATTTTCCTTTTCGGCAATTGTTTTATTTAAAAAATCGAGTCTCTTTAAAAATCCCTGCAGGTCCGGAGTGTCTTCGGATATTTTTTTAAGAGCAAAAAGCTTGCGCGTATCCATCTGCGAGCGCTCGAGGTAATCGAGGTATCCCATCGTGTAGAGAATATAGATGAGACCGTCCTTTCCGGACATTTTTTTCAGGAGGCGGAAGTCTGAGTCGATTTTTTCTATCGTTTCACGCTGTCGTCTCTTCAGAAGTGAGCTGTTCATCGCGGCATCAAAAACAGAAACTCCGGTGGCCTGGCTGACTCCGCAGAAAGCCAGAGCGTCCTGCTTTTTGATGTAGGTGCGGACCTTGTAGTAAATATTCATGAAGGCTTCGGTATCGCAGGGATCATAGGCGAAATGTATGATGTCCGTCAGATCCTTTACTATCCTGCTCGTGAAAAAATTCAGCTCAGACCTTCTGATACGATATGGTATGCTGTGCTTTTCGAGAAGGTCGATGAACGGGATAATGCTCTCGTTGTCGCGGTAGAGGATCGCGGTCTCCTCGGTGATGGAGGAAGCGGCCTTCAGGAGATATGTAAGCTGCGCGCCGCGGGTAAAGACCTCTATCTGTTTTACCGGGACCTTCGCCGGGTGGCTTGGGATGAACCGCTTCTTATGGCGGAGAACATTGTGATTTATGACCTTTTCACAGGCTCTTACAATATGCGCGTCGCTTCGGAAATTTTTCTCCATCAGAAGCACCCTGGCGCCGTCGTGTATTTTCTGAAAGGACATCAGAGCTTCCGGATATGCGCCACGGAAGCCATAGATGCTCTGGTCCTCGTCGCCGACCATAAAGAGGTTGTCGCCTGTCTTTGTCTTCGCGATCATTGAGATGATCACGTGCTGGATTCTGGAGGTGTCCTGCGCCTCGTCGACAAGGACGTATCTGAATTTTTCCTGCATGTGTTTAAGGACGCGGGGATCGCTTTGAAGCATTACGAGGGCGTAGACGAGCTGGTCATCATAGTCCATCAGATGCTCTTTTCGCATGAAGGCCTTATAACCCCTGTAAATGCCGGCAATATCGTAATCGGAGATGTCATTTAACGCGTCGATCTCCTTTTCGGAGAGCATCATATTTTTTATATAAGTAATCTGTGTGCGGATGTCCTGCAGGTCGGACTCGGTCGCAAAGCCGCCAGAGGTTCTGGCGTATGCCTGACTTAAAAACGCCGCCTGCTTCGGAGAGTAATCCGAGAATTTAAAGACAGTGTTTCCTGTCACGCCCGCGTACCAGTGGATTATCTGGTGACAGATTGAATTTATCGTGGAAAAATGAACGCGCTCGCCAAGCTCTTCGCCGAATTTCGACGCAAACCGTCTTTTCATATCATTGGCAGCTGCTACCGTATAAGTCAGGACAAGAATGCTTTCCGGCTCTATGCCGCAGCCGTGGATCATCCAGCCGATGCGGGTTACAAGCACTGTGGTCTTTCCGCCTCCGGGTACACTAAGAAGCAGTACCGGCCCTTCTACTGCCTGTACTGCTTCTTCCTGTTGTGATGTGAGTCTTATATGAAACTGTTCCTTGAAATCGTTAAAATCCATACAATGTCTAATTAATGATGATCAGGCTGCTGTGTCGACATTCCCTCCGATGGCTCCGTTTGCAGCGTCTGATGATTTGGCGTTTGCCTGGTATGGCTGGCTGTCATTTGTGTACTTGATCTGTGTAGTCGTAGTTCCACCGCTGACATAAACCCTGCCGCACTCAGGGCAGACAGAAGTATGTATCTGGACTGAGGCCTGGAGGACCTTTCCGCCGTT
>JBJELA010000247.1:0-9174 GCA_051878915.1 Candidatus Weimeria sp. | reverse complement strand
ACATTCCGAAGACGAATCACTTTTTCACCAATTCACTCGCCATTATCCCGCTCCAGCTTTTCGCTTACTATGTAGCTGTGGGTAAGGGCTGTGACGTGGACAAGCCGAGAAATCTCGCCAAGTCAGTTACTGTAGAGTAATAAAACAAACGGTGCCGCAATAAAGCACCGTTTATTTTTTATCAAATGTTATTCACAGATAAATTTTTTTGAGGACACATTTCTTACATAAATAAATAGTACTATTGATAATGTCAAAAGGAAAGACAGACAGTAATAAGTAAGATATGGAAAGCGAGGTTACGCTTATGAGTAATTATCAGTATTATGAATATCAGCCGGGCAATGACGATGGCAGTCAGCAGAATAACGGGTACAATCCTTATACAGACCAGTATAACAACGGCGGCGGTTTCCAGGAGCCGCCAAAGAAGAAAAGGGAGAGAAAACCTCACCCGAAGGCAAAGTTCGTAGGAAAGGTTGTCGCAGCCGCACTGATCTTTGGTGCTGTTGCTGGTCCTGTCACAGCAGGTACAGGAATCCTTACGAACCATCTGACCGGTCATGATGAGACGACAGTTTCAGACAGCAGCTCGAATTCAAACGGTCAGATCTCCTCGACAACGACTTCGGCATCTGCTACTTCAGATGACGTTTCAGCACTGGCAAGTGAAGCCCTTCCTTCCATCGTTCAGGTAACGAATATGTCTCTTGAGCAGGTTCAGAGCTGGTTCGGCACTTCATCTACAGTTCCGACCAAGAGCCTTGGAAGCGGAATTATTTTTAACCAGGATGACGATTACATCTACATCGCTACCAACAATCACGTGGTATCGAACTCAAACAGCCTCTCAGTTACCTTCAACGATAACAAGAGCGTTTCAGGTGAGGTTGTCGGAACCGATGAAGAGAGTGATCTCGCAGTTATAAAGGTTAAGCTTTCTTCCTTAAAGGACAGCACAAAGAAGGCTATAAAGGTTGCCACACTTGGTTCTTCAGATGATCTGAAGGTAGGCCAGCAGGCAATTGTTATCGGAAATGCTTTAGGCTATGGCCAGTCAGTTACTACAGGTGTCATCAGTGCTCTCAACAGAGAGGTCTCCATACAGAATGAGGATTCCGGCAAGACTTATACACAGACCATGATCCAGACATCAGCAGCTGTTAACTCCGGTAACTCAGGCGGCGCTCTCCTCAACTCAAAGGGCGAGGTTGTAGGTATCGTTTCTGCCAAGTATTCAAGCAGCGGTTCCTCAACAAACGCTTCTGTTGAAGGAATGGGCTTTGCTATCCCTATCTCAAACGCAAAGACTATTCTCGAACAGCTGATGAAGGATGGCAAGGTTACCAACAGGCCAGGCTCATCAAGTGACTCAGGATCTTCTGCATCTTCTACCAGTGAACAGGGCTTCCTTGGAATCCAGGGAGCTGACATCTCTTCTGAAATGGCAAGCTCATACAATATGCCTGAGGGCGTATATGTCACAAAGGTTGTTTCAGGCAGCCCTGCCGAGAAGGCCGGTATCAAGAAGGGCGACGTGATCACAGCAGTTGACGGCACAACGATCACCTCCATGGAATCGCTGTACAATTATATCTCCAGCAAGAAGAGCGGAGACAAGGTAAAGGTTTCAGTCGCTACTGTTGAGAACGACTACAAGTCAACGGATATCAGCGTTACGCTTACAAAACGTCCGTCAGACGACTCTTCAAGTGATTCCGGAAACAGCGACAGCAATTCCGGAAACAGCGGAAGCGATGATAACTCTGACAGCAACGGCAGTCTCTACGACTGGAGCCAGATCTTCGGAGAATAAGTGTACGTGAAGAGCGTTACTATTCACGGCATATGAGCAGCGCTGGTTCAGTTTTCCATCAATTAGTGCTTGTGCAAAAAGTGGATAAATAATATAATTAAGGGCGTAGCGGTTGATCCCGCTGCGCTCTTTTAATGCTCATGCCTGCAAAAGGATATTTTTTCAGGCCTGACACTTTTAAGCAAAGGAGAATTATGGATAAAAAAAGAATCGTAATTGCGTTAGGACACAATGCGCTTGGAACAACACTCCCGGAGCAGAAGAAGGCAGCGGAGGGAAGCGCGAAGGCAGTTGCAGAGTTTATCGCTCAGGGCTACCAGGTAGTGGTCACTCACTCAAACGGACCACAGGTTGGTATGATTCATACGGCCATGAATGAATTTTCCCAGAAGTATCCTGAATATACAGACACTCCTATGAGTGTATGCTCAGCCATGAGCCAGGGCTACATCGGATACGATCTTCAGAGCGCGATAAGGAGTGCTCTGATAAACAAGGGCATCTATAAGACTGTAGCCACAGTGCTGACTCAGGTGACTGTAGATCCTTATGACGAGGCTTTTTATCGTCCGACAAAGATTATCGGCAGAGTCCTGAATGAAGAGGAAGCAAAGGCTCAGGAGAAGAAGGGAAACCACGTAACTCCTGTAGATGGCGGCTACAGACGAATCGTCGCAGCGCCTAAGCCTCAGAGCATTGTAGAGATCGACGCCATAAACGCTCTTCTCGATGCTGATCAGGTAGTCATCGCCTGCGGCGGTGGCGGTATCCCTGTACTTTCACAGGATCATCTGCTTAAGGGCGCTTCGGCTGTCATCGAGAAGGATACGGCAGCAGGCGTCCTAGCTGACCAGGTTGATGCCGATATGCTCATCATTCTTACAGGAACAAACAAGGTCCGCCTGAACTATGGCACACCGGAGGAGAAACCTGTCGATTTCATCTCTGTGGCCGATGCAAAAAAGCTGCTTGCCAGTGGCGCGTTCGAGGCCGGGACTATGGCTCCGAAGATTGAGGCAGCTGTCTCATATATCGGAGATTCAGCGATAAGAAAGACTCTTATAGCAAAGCTCGATCCCGAGAATCCGCTTATTGCCGGCAAAGACGGCACAATGATCGCAAAGTAATGAATGCTTTTATTTTTTAGGAAGGAAAAAGGATGGATTACAGACGTAAGACAAAGATTATCTGCACCTTAGGACCTGCATCAGAATCGGAAGAGACGATGTCATCCCTGATAAAGGCAGGTATGAATGTCGCCAGATTTAATTTTTCACATGGAAGTCATGAGGAGCATTTAGGAAGACTGAAGACTTTGAGGAAGCTCAGAAAAGAGCTTGGCTGTCCGGTCGCTGCTCTTCTGGATACCAAGGGACCTGAGATCAGGCTCAAACAGTTCAAGGACGGCGGAGTTGACCTCGAGGATGATCAGACCTTTGTGCTGACTACCCGTGATGTAGAGGGCGATAAGAACCAGGTCTCCATCACCTACCAGGATCTGCCGAAGGATGTGAGCCGCGGGACACATATCCTGATCGATGACGGTCTTATCGAGATGCTCGTGACGAAGGTTACTGACACTGATATTACCTGCACCGTGATAAACGGCGGCCATGTCTCTGACAAGAAGGGCGTTAATGTACCGAATGTCGAGCTGTCGATGCCTTTTGTAAGTCCGAAGGACTACAAGGATATAGTTTTTGCGGTTCAGGAGGATTTTGATTTCATCGCCGCCTCATTTACGAGGACTGCCCAGGATATCGAGGATATCAGGAAGATCCTGAAGGATCACGGCGGTGATAAGATCCAGATCATTGCAAAAATAGAAAATAACCAGGGTGTAAAGAATATCGATTCCATTATCGAGGCCGCTGATGGCATTATGGTCGCCCGTGGTGATATGGGTGTTGAGATTCCTCTTGAGGAAGTCCCTGTAATCCAGAAGATGATCATTAAAAAAGTATATGAGGCCGGTAAGTTCGTTGTTACTGCCACTCAGATGCTCGACTCGATGATCACTCACCCGAGACCTACTAGAGCTGAGGCTACTGATGTAGCAAACGCTGTCTATGACGGCACCTCTGCTATCATGCTTTCCGGTGAGACTGCCGCCGGCAAGTATCCGGTCGAGGCTGTAAAGACCATGGATAAGATCGCGAGAAGGACTGAGCAGGATATCAATTACGTGAACCGTATGAAGAAGACTGATCGTCCGGCTGAGCCTTCGATTACCGACGGTATCACGCATTCCGCCTGCATGCTTGCCGGCGACCTGAATGCTACGGCTATCGTCACTGTAACGAAGTCCGGCCGTACTGCTCACGCTGTCTCGAAGTTCCGTCCTGCTTCACCTATTATCGCCGGATGTATCGATGAGAAGGTCTGCCGCCAGATGAATCTCTGCTGGGGCACGACTCCTATCATGATCTCTGAAGAGAAGGACGCTGAGGAGCTCTTCGCGCACACCCTCGCCCGCTGCGAGGAGGAGAAGCTCCTTGTCGAGGGCGACACCGTCGTACTCATCGCCGGAGTACCGCTCGGCATCTCAGGAACAACGAACCTGATCAAGGCTCAGATGGTATGACCGAAAGCATGTAGGTGAGAACAAGTCGAAGACGAAGTTCGAGCCACATGCGAGGCCGTTCTCTGAGATTAGTGAACGCAAGCCGTAGGCGCCGCGTGAACTTAACGAAGAGAACTTCCTTGTTCAGCTTACTTGTAACTAAAAAGAGTGGCTGCCGTTCAGGCAGCCACTCTTTTTATTTTTCGTTTCCAAACGCTTTTTTCATCGCCTCAAAGGTCTCTGCGGACACGTAATGCTCGACACGGCAGGCGTCCTTTACAGCGATGTCCTCCGGGACACCTATTTTTTCAAAAAGCTTTGAGAGGAACAGGTGCCTCTCGTACATCTTCTGCGCGATCTCCATTCCGGAGTCTGTCAGGGTGATGTGGTTGTGCTCATCTATGTTTACATATCCGTTTTCCTTCAGCTGTTTCATGAAAACCGATACAGTGGCTCTGGCATAGCCAAAGTAATTACAGATGTCGGTCGCGCGTACATATTCCTTCTGCTGAGATAATATCAGAATAGACTCGAGGTAATCCTCAGCTGATTCCTGCATTTTCATAAAAATTCCTCCATTCGGAAAAGATTCCTGATTATTTCCTTTTTTATAATTCTTACTATTCTATAATGAAACCGGCATAAAGTCAAATCGGCCGCACAAGTGCTTATTTTTACGGGCAGGTGGATAAGTCTTGTTACTATTCACGGCACCTCCCCAATCAGACCGCAGACCAACCGCGCTTACGCGCGTTTGTCGTGAATCCCCACAGAAGCATGCCGTGATAGTAATATTTTTTTTAAAAAATGTTAAGCTAACCTAATTTCTTCTTGACAAGACTGTTAGTGGATGCTAATATAGTATCTGCAAGTTTAGGCTAACTAACAAAGTGCGCAAAAATCGCAGAACGGCTTTGACAAAAGGGCTTAAATTACCCGTTTGGAGCAGCTCTTCAAGACGCCTGCGCATCAGAAGGGACGGATTTTTATGTTGCCATTATCATTCGCAAAAAATGGTGAGACTGTTATGGTCGCTAAGATCGGCGGTTCGGATGAAGTGAAGAAGCACCTCGAGGACTTAGGATTTGTAGTCGGCGCGAGAGTCGCAATCATCAGCCAGTCGGGAAATGGGAATGTGATAGTGAATCTTAAGGAATCCAGGCTTGCAATCACTGATCAGATGGCTGCCAAGGTGCAGGTAGTACCATCTGAACCAGATATCAAGTAGATTGGAGGATTTTTTCTATGAAGACGCTCCGCGATGTAAAAGTTGGCGAGACCGCAAAGGTAAAGGCCATTCATGGTGCCGGCGCACTGAAACGCCGTATCATGGATATGGGTATTACAAAAGGGACTGAGATCTATGTCAGAAAGGTTGCCCCGCTCGGTGATCCGGTCGAGGTTACGGTACGTGGATTTGAGCTCTCTCTTCGTAAGGATGACGCAGACATTCTTGAGATGGAATGACCGGAAGCTTCGAGATGTGAGTGAGCCGAAGACGCTGCCAGAATCCGAAATGTGGCAGCTCTTTCAGCTGAACGAGAAGAACCAAGTTAGACTAATTTTTTCACTAGGAGGAAAAAATGGAAATTAAGATTGCTCTTGCCGGAAACCCGAACTGCGGCAAGACCACACTTTTCAACGCCCTGACAGGCGCGAACCAGTATGTAGGTAACTGGCCAGGTGTTACAGTTGAGAAAAAGGAAGGCCGTTATAAGGATAATCACGATGTGATCATCCAGGATCTGCCTGGTATTTATTCACTCAGCCCGTACACTCTCGAGGAGGTCGTTTCCAGAAACTATCTCGTAAAGGATCAGCCTGACGCTATCCTGAATATCATCGACGGAACAAACATCGAAAGAAACCTCTACCTGACTACACAGCTTATCGAGGTTGGCATTACGGTGGTCGTGGCCATCAACATGATGGATGTCGTTCGTAAGAACGGAGACCAGATAGACATCCAAAAGCTCGGAGAGGCTCTTGGCTGCCAGGTAGTCGAGATTTCAGCCTTAAAGGGCGACAACATCGATGAGCCTGTAAAGCTTGCGATCAAGGCTGCAATGGCTAAAAAGACCGTTGAGCTTCCACACGTATTCACAGGTTCAGTAGAGCATGCCATTGCGCACATCGAGGAGTCGATCCAGGATGTAGTGCCGAAGAATCAGGAAAGATGGTACGCTATCAAGACCTTCGAGAGAGATAAGAAGGCTCTTGAGGGAATCAGGCTTTCAAAGAGCGCCGCAGATGAGATCGAGCAGCACATAAAGGACTGCGAGAAGGAGATTGACGATGACGCAGAGTCAATCATCACAAACCAGCGATATGAATACATCACCGGACTCATCAACAAGTGCGTTAAGAAGGGCCGCGCAAAGGGAGAGCTTTCAGTTTCAGATAAGATCGACAGAGTTGTAACAAACAGATGGCTCGCGCTTCCTATTTTCATAGCAGTCATGTTCCTCGTTTACTACGTAGGTGTCACTCTTGCCGGTGGTCCTCTTACAGACTGGACTAACGACACACTTTTCGGACAGTGGATTGAGGAAGATTTCTTCAGAGGATTCCTGTTCAAACATATCCATGTATCTGCATGGGTAGATTCACTTGTAGTTGATGGTATCGTAAATGGTATCGCTACACCTCTTGGATTCGTTCCGCAGATGGCCATCATCTTCCTGTTCCTCGGATTCCTTGAGGACTGCGGATACATGGCCCGTGTAGCGTTCATCATGGACCGTATCTTCAGGAAGTTCGGTCTTTCAGGTAAGTCATTCATTCCTTTCCTCATCTCTTCAGGATGCGGAGTTCCGGGAATCATGTCCACCCGTACGATCGAGAGTGAGAAAGACCGTCGTATGACAATGATGACTACGACAATGATCCCCTGCGGAGCCAAGCTGCCTGTCATCGCTGCTATCGCAGGATATGTAATGGGTTCAAACGTATGGTGGTTCGCTCCTGTCTGCTACTTTGCAGGTATCGGACTTGTCATCATTTACTGTATCATCCTGAAGAAGACAAAAGCATTTGCAGGTGAGCCTGTTCCTTTCGTAATGGAGCTTCCTGCATATCATGTTCCTACAATTAAAGGCCTTCTGCTTCATATGTGGGAGCGTCTCTGGGCATTCATCAAGAAAGCCGGAACAATCCTGTTCCTCTGCTGCGCTGTTATGTGGTTCCTGACCTCGTTCGGTGTTGAGGGCGGCGCTTTCGGTCTTGTAGACGATACCGCAAATTCAATGCTTGCTGCTATCGGCGGTTTCATCGCTCCAATCTTCGTTCCGCTTGGATTTGGTCACTGGCAGCCGGTTGGCGCTACTCTTTCAGGCTTCGTCGCAAAGGAGCAGCTCGTAGGTACACTTTCAATCGTATCAAAGCTCGGTGTAGATGTAACTGATGCCGTTCAGGAGAGCGGATATCACTTCAACGCTCTTCGTTCAGCTTTCACAGAGTTCTTCGGAAGCGGAAGCGCACACGTAGGCGCATCAATGGGAGCCGTTGCCTTCCTTGTATTCAATATCTTCGACAGCCCTTGCCTTGCAGCTATTTCTTCAATGGCAAAGGAGATGGGCAACAGGAAGAAATTCTGGCAGGCTATCGCTTTCCAGAACATCTCAGCCTGGTGTGTAACACTGATGGTTTACCAGATCATTGGCCTCTTCAACGGAGTTCCGTTCACAGGCTGGACCATTGTAGCTTTTGTTGTTCTTGCTGCTTATATCTACCTTCTGTTCAGACCGGATCCGAACAAGAAGTATATCGAGATCGATCGTGGCGAGACAGTAAAGTCACAGTCATAACAGGCCTGATTGCCAGATTAACCGAAGGGTAGGAAGAGTCATCTTCCTGCCCTTTTTGAAATAAAAGATATTGTTAGACATAACTAATAAATTGTATTGGAATAAGCACTTGAATTTTTACTTAAAGGGTGTATAGTAGTAGATGAAATGAGATACCCCCAAGGGGTATACAATCAGGAGGATTCTATTATGGCAGACTTTTTGATAAAGGTCAACATTCCAGTAAATGGAGCTGATGTGGTATGTCTTATCATCGTTCTTGCGCTCTGTGCTTTTGCAGTCCATGTGATCAGAGGATTTTTCAGGAAACCTGAAGTGAAGCACAGAGACCAGGTTCCGGTAAGACAGGAAAATGATATTGAGATAAATGGAAAGGATGGTGGCAGCAATGGGTGATCTGATAGTGATCCTGGTTCTTGCGTTTTTTGCGGTGCTTGCAGCCGTTGCTATTTTTCGTGACATGAAAAGCGGTAATCCGACCTGCGGCTATGTCTGCGGCGATGAGGTCTGCAGAGGAAGATGCGGTCATGTGAGCACTGAAAAAATGAGCCGCGCTACTCGTAAGGACGTGAAGGAAACAGTAAAAGAGCTCAGGAAAATGCAGAAAAAACACAGCTGAGCCGTTTCGTTTATTTTTACAGGAAGGAATAAGATGAAAAAAGTAGAGATGACCATAGATGGTATGATGTGCGGCATGTGTGAGGCTCACATCAAGGACGCGATCAGGAAGAGATTTCCTGAGGCAAAGAAGATGACTGCAAATCACACGACCGGCGAGGCTTCATTCCTTTTGGAGGAGGATATGCCGGTGTCGATGGTAGAGCACGAGATCAAGTCAGTGCTCGATCCGATGGGATACAGGCTTCTTGACGTCACAGAATCAGAGGCACCGAAGAAGAAGGGACTGTTCGGCTTCCGGCGCTGAAAAGGCGTATTGTTACTATTCAGGGCCTAACCCATTCAAGTTTTTGACTATTCAGGTACACCGC